>DPSD01000189.1:0-18241 GCA_003538495.1 Accumulibacter sp. | reverse complement strand
GCCAGCCGGCCGCCGGCAACGCTCCGGGTACGCAGTCCGAATTGCTGTCGGGTCTCGGCGCTGGCGTACCGCTCGACGTCGACAGCCGGGCCTTTTTCGAGCAGCGTCTCGGCCGCGACCTCGGCGACGTCCGCATCCACGCTGACGACAGCGCCGCCGAAGCGGCCCGGCAGTTGCACGCCCGGGCCTTCACCTGGGGCAACCACATCGCCTTCGCCGGCGGCGAGTACCAGCCGGCCACCAGCAGCGGGCGGGCGTTGCTGGCGCACGAACTGGCGNNATGCTGCTGGCGCTGCTCTTTGGCGGTGCGATGAATGTCTTCGCGTATTGGTACTCGGACAAAATGGTGCTCAAGATGTACAAGGCGCGAGAGGTGGACGAGGCCTCGGCGCCGCAGTTCTACGGGATGGTTCGCGAGCTCGCGCAACGGGCGGGACTGCCGATGCCTAAGGTGTATCTGATCGACGAGGCGCAGCCGAACGCCTTTGCCACGGGGCGCAATCCAGACAACGCTGCGGTGGCGGCGACAACCGGCATTCTGCAGTTGTTGTCGGCACGTGAAATCCGCGGCGTGATGGCGCACGAACTGGCGCACGTCGTGCAGAACGACAGCATGATGGTCAGCAACGTCGTGCGGCGCAAGGCCGACAATCCCAAGTTCAAGGATGGCAACGACATCAGCAGCGACGCGATCGACCCGGCCAAGGACAAGAAGGCGCGGCCGGCGCTCGAAACGCTCAAGCTGCCGGCGATCAAGGCACGGCACGCCGACGTCTACCAGAAACGCGCCGGCAAGTCGCTGCGGCGGCCGAAGGGTTACGACCGCAAGACGCCGCCGTTCCAGACCGAGCAGGTCAAGAAGTGGAAAGAGGCCATCGATCTGGCGGCGTTCTACGCCGCGATCGGCTTCGAGGCGGGCGGCGGTCGCCAGACGCTGACCTTCTACGGCGGCAAGCAGCAAAGCATCGCCGGCACCGAAGGCGAGATCCTCGAACAGCTCAAGGTTCCGAAATGGACTCCGGATGGCAGCTGGCTGAACTCGCCGCTGCAGGTCGACCATGTCGTCGAGGTCCAGTTGGGCGGCGAGGACGCTTTCGAGAACTACGAGCTGCTGACCGGCGCGCACAATACCAACGTCGGTTCGCAGCTGCGCTCGGTGATCTACGCCAACGTCAAGGTCTATCTGGGCGAAGTCGAGAAGAACACCGGCGACGCGCTGGTCAAGAAGTATCTCGACGACAACGACATCGAGTTCAGAAAGGTCGAGGCCGGCGGCGAGGGCAAGAACCTTGAAAAGACAGCCCAGTTCTGGAGCCGCAAGGAGATCGTCGGCGGCAAGCACCTGATCTGGCTGCAGGACGAGAAGCGCGCCAAAAAGGACGAAGGCACCGACAAGACGCGCTTCGCGCTGTATTCGCATACCGGCCAGGGTTTCATCGACGCCTTTCCGTTGAACAAGAAGAAGGTGACAGTGGTCGATAGCGGCCGGCTGGCCGGGATCAAGATCGAAAAGATCGAGATCACCGCCGACCTCGACCAGGAGAACAGCGGCAACATCGGTCAGCTTGTCGGCAAGTGGGAGCTTCCGAAGAACGTCGAGGTCAGCGCGGGCACCGGCTTCCAGAGCACGCTCAACGGTGTCAAGGGCAAGAAGTACGCCGGCGCGCTGAGCATGCCGCCGCCGCCCAAGGTCGACGTCAAGGGCGGCAGCCCGGTGACCTTTGGCGAGGTCGGCTTCGTGCGCGGCAAGCTGAGCGCCGACGGTACGCTGACCGCCAGCCATCCGCTGTTCGCCGGCGTCCAGATCCCGGTGCGCTGGCGCGGCGACGACTTCGCCTTCGAGCACACCTTCTCGGTCGATCAGCTGAAAGGCAAGCTGCCGGTTCCCGGGCTGACCATCGACGACGCCAGCCTGACGCTGTTCTTCGGCACCAGGGGTCTGGGTGCCGACGGCTCGATCAGCTTCACCATCGCCGGCCTGGGGGCGGGCATCCTGACCGTGACCGTCAAGCAGCAGGGCGCGCAGGGGCCGGAACTGAGCGCGACGGGGACGCTGACCGCCGATCGCAAGCTGTTCGACCTGGCGACCGTCGGCATCGGCTATTCGACCAGCAAGGGCTTCTTCGGCAGCGGCACGCTGGGGATCACCAATCCCGAAAAGATCAAGGGGATCAAGTCGGCCAGCCTGAAAGCGTCCTACGCCGAGTCGCTGTTCACCGCCACCGGCAGTGTCGATCCGGACATCCCCGGCCTCAAAAGCGCGGCGCTGAGCGTCACTTACGGCAAGGACACGCTGCAGATCACCGGCAAGCTGGGAATCGACGAGAAGGTTCCCGGCGTCGAAGCGGCCGAGATCACGGTCAGCGTCACGCAGGGCGACAAGGGCTGGAAGGTCGGCGCCAGCGGCGAGGTCACCCCGAAGTTGCCCGGACTCAGCGGCGCCAAGCTGCAGTTCAGTTACGACGACGGCTCGGTGCTCGTCGAAGGCGAGTTCGCGATCAAGAAAGGGCCGCTCGACGGCAAGGTCACCGCCGGGGTGACCAACGCCGAGGTCGACGACAAGGGCGTTCGCGGCGCCAAGGGCAGCGGCAGCAACTTCAAGGTCTTCGGCAGCGCCGACATCAAGGCCGAGTTCATCAAGGACAAGCTCGACGGCAAGCTCAAGCTGCGTCTGCTGCCCGATGGTTCAGTACGCGTCGGCGGTGGCCTGGCGGTCAAGGACTTCGAGGTCTTCGGGCGTTATCCCGCGGACGGCGGTGAATTCTTCAACAAGACCATCTCGACGCCGTCGATTCCACTGCCGGGGCTGGGGTTCTCGGTCGGCTCGATCGCCGTCGGGATCACCTTCTCGGCGTCGGTGACGGCCAAGGCGCACGCCAGCATCGGCCCCGGCAAGATCAGCGGCGTCACCCTGACGGTGACCGAGTTCGACCCGGCGACGGTTTCCTTCGAGACCCTCGAAATCGGCGGCGGGGCGACCTTCAAGGTCTTCGGCGACGCCGGCTTCGGAGCCAGCGCGCAGGTCAATCTCGAATTCAGCGCGGCGGTGGCCAAGCTGGTCGGCAGCATCGGCGTCGAAGCAACGGTCGGCATTCCACCCGAGAAACCCATCCTTTCGGCCGCCTCGACCTTTACCTACAGCCAGGCCAAGGGCCTGGACATCCTCAACACGCTCACCCTCGATATCAGTCCGGAGCTGAAGTTCAGGCTTTTCGGCGGCGTTTCGGCGCAGCTCAACCTGCTGGTCGATACGGTCACCGTGTGGAGCAAGGACTGGACGCTGGCCGAGGCCAACTACAAGCTGCCGGTGGCGATCAAGGCGACCGGCAGCCTGGGCTACAACTCGAAGACCGGCAAGATCAGGCCGGAAAAACCGGCCGACGCGATCGTCGTCGAGAAGCCCAAGCTCGACGAGAACGCGATGAAGGGCATCGTTCTCGGCGACTCGGCGCCGCCGACCGTGAGCAGCGTCGACAAGGAAGGCAAGGAGAGCGAAGCGGCGCGGCCGACGGTCAATCCGAAGCGTGCCGATGGCGTCGGCGAGCAGCCGGCGGCGGCAGTGGACGAGAGCGTCGTCGCCCGGCTCGGGACCGGCGTGCCGCTCGATCCGGCAACCCGTGGCTACTTCGAGCAACGTCTAAAGGTCGACCTGACGCAGGTGCGGGTGCACACCGGGCCGGACGCCGCCAGAGAGGCCGAGCGCTTGTCGGCCAAGGCGTTCACCGTCGGCGAGCACATCGCTTTCGCGCAGCACGAGTACCAGCCCGGCACGCCCGAAGGCCAGGAACTGATCGCCCATGAACTGGCGCACGTGGCGCAGCAACAGGGCGGCGGCGGGCCGGTCGTCCTGCGCTGGCCGGCGGTGACGCGAACCGACGCCCAGACCTCCGAGACGCCGGCGAGCATCCGGGCGATGACCCTGTCGGGCTTTTCGCTGCTCACCGAGACCCAACTCGACTGGGCGACCAGCCCCGCCTTGCAGGCCGATGCCGCCGCGCTGGCGTCGTTCAGGGAGATCGATCGCTTTACCGAGCGTCCCAACGTGGCGAGCGGTGCCGGCGCCCTGAACGTCGGCGAGGTGATCGCCAAGGGTATTCCGGGGATCTATGCGCCACTCGAGAAGTATGCCGAAGGTGCGGCCACGCGCAACACCGCCTGGTTGCGCTCGACCGGCAAGATCGACGAAGCGGAAAGCTGGGGGCGTGACCTGACGACGCTCGAGGCCGCCTGGCCAGCCGCCAATCTGTCGCTGGTCATGCGTGCTCCGTCGGACCCGGCGGCGGCGAAAGCGCCGTTCGAAAAACTGGTCGATCCGGCCAAACCCGAGCTGGCCAATTTCATCAACTACCTGACCACCTGCAAGCCGGTGTTGTCGGCCAGCGATGGCAGCGAAGTCGATTCCTTCAAGGACCTGCGCGACGAAGGCGTCCTGCCGGCCAGCTACCACGGCCGGATCAACTTCGCCAGAACCTATCACCACTTCACGAGGAAAACCCTGGACGGGCTGGTCGCCAACGAAGCCTTCCCGCAATGGAAGCAGCAATCGTTCTGGTTCGAGCGGCCGCTGACGGTAGTCCTCTACCCGGCCATCGACGACAACGGCGCATTCCATCGCAACGCCGGGCTCGAAGCGATGGTCACCAGTAGCGACATCCTGAGCATCGTCATCGAAGGGCACGCGAGTGTCGGCGATTACCAGTCGCAGCTGGCGCCGGTTGCCGCGCGCTATGGGATCAACGGCGAGATCCAGCAGGCGCTGGTCGGCGGTCACGGCAACTCGACGGTGCTCAACCTGGCCGGCAGCGCCAATGCCGCGGTGACTGCCGACGCACTCGGTACCAGCGGCGCCAGCGGTGCCAACACCATCGGCCTGATGACCGAGTTGACGCGGCTGATGAGCGGCAGTCCCGCACAGCGCCGAATCGTGCTCGACGCGTGTCTGACCGACTCGCATCACGTCAACTCGGCGCTGCGCGCGTCGCCAGCCGACGCCGCCGCCGACATCCAGGCGGCAATCGTCGCCAACCCCAGCCTGCGCGACGTGGTGGCCAGTATCGCCGGTGCCGGCTCGACGGTACTGGGCGCCAACGCCTCCTTCGCCCCGTCGCGAACCACCTTCCTGCCAGCCGGAGCGACCGACATTGGCCTGAGTGTTCCCGGCGACCCCGATCTGGTTGCCGGCAAGCTGGCTTACGTCGAATTCGGCACCGAACCCACCGGTTGCCTGCGTGCCGTGCTCGAATGCTGGGCGACCGACCAGGCCGCCGGTACCAGCGTCTGCCGCGATGCCATGCGGCGGCGGATCGCCGGCGGGCGTTCAGCGCACGTGCCCGCAGCCGCCACCAGCACGTGGCGCGAAAGCGTCATCCAGCCGCTCTACGACCTGGTGGCCAACCATTACTGGGCCAACGGCGATGCGATTCGCCGGATTGGCGAACTCGCCGACAATGTCTTCGTGCTGTACATGGTCGACCACACCACGCCAGCCCGGATCAACAACGCTCTGGCCGTCCTGTCGGGAAACGTGGCGCACGTCAATCAACTGATGAGCCGGGTCACCGCCGCTCCGACGAGCACTTCCAGCATGCGCGTGGCGATCACGCTCGAGCAGGCATGGATGCAGTACAACAACGCGCGCCGCGGGCAGTTCATGACCGAACTCGACCGTTTCGGCAACTGCGCGCTTGCCGCCCAGTATGTCGACATGAATCTGGTGATGCCGCATGTGCCGGACCTGCTGCTGCTGCCGCCGGCTGGCGCGCAGCTCAAGCTGGCGCTGCTGGCTGCCGTTCATGCGCCGGTGGCAACCCCGCCGCCGTCGCCACTGCCGGCCCATATCGCTTTCCTGCATGCCCTGCTTGGCGCCGGGCCGACCTTCCCGGCGGCGGCAGGCGTGGACGCCCCCCTCCGTTCCTTCGCCAGCGAGGAAGACATCCTGGCCAAGATCGGGCGACCGGTTGCCGGAGCCCCCGACCCGACCCGCGCGCCCAATGCCAACATCAACCTCGGCCGCGCCGACGTGCCGGATCGCAACGATTTCGCCGTTACGCCATTGCGGCGGAACGGAGTGGTGGCGACGCTGCGCGACGACCTGATGGTCCGCAGCACGCCGACCACCACCACGCGTGCCAACATCTTCAACCACTTGCCCACCGGTAGCAGCGTCCTGGTGATCGGCGAATTCCGTGACTGGTACGTCATCGAGCAGGCCGCTGCGACCGGCTTCGTGGCCAAGCGCTTCATCACGCTCGTCTAGTCTCGCTGGCCGCGAACCCGGTGAACGGTTGCGTGGCGCAGCGGCAGGCAGGTGCGCTTGCAACAGCGCTGACGACAGCTGCCCAAGGCCCGGGTAGCGAGCGCGTCGAGCGGCGGGTTCGCCGGGCTCGACCGAACCAACGCGCGCGGCGCTGTTCCATACTTCTTCAGCCAGGCCGACAGGATACCGCCCGCATGCTCAACATGAACTTCGCGCAAGCCGCGCGCGTCGACACCGCCAGCGCGCTCTGGCAGCCGAGTCCGATGCCTGGCGTGTGGCGCAAACCGCTGGCCCGCGAGGACGCCGAACGCGGGCACGCGACCAGTGTCGTGCGCTACGACGCCGGCGCCCGCTTCGCCCACCATCTGCACCCCGGTGGCGAAGAAATCCTGGTGCTCGAAGGCTTTTTCTCCGACGAAAGCGGCGATTTCGGACCCGGCAGCTATCTTCGCAATCCCCCCGGCAGTGGCCATGCACCGTTCAGCGAAGGCGGCTGCGTGCTGTTCGTGAAGTTGCACCAGTTCGCCCCCGGCGATACCGCCAGCGTGCACATCGACACCGCCAGCGCGGATTGGCTGCCAGGCCAGGGCGGGCTGCAGGTGATGCCCCTGCATTCGTAGGAGGCCGAGCAGGTGGCGCTCGTCAAGTGGCCGGCGGGCGAACGCTTCGTGCCGCATCGGCATTGGGGCGGCGAGGAAATCCTGGTGCTCAGCGGCGAATTCATCGACGAACACGGCCGCTACCCGGTCGGCAGCTGGCTGCGCAGCCCGCACCTCAGCGCGCATTACCCGTACACAGAAGTTGAAACCGTGATCTGGGTAAAAACCGGCCATCTGCCGGTGGTGTCAGTGGGGCGCTGACGGGCGCCGAATAGGCCAGGGCGCCTGCCGGCCAGGGCGCCTGCCGCCCGGCGCCGGCAGGCGGTCCACTGGCAGGTCCTCGCGCAGGCAGCGTGGCAATTCTCGGAGCGGGCGAGTGCGCCGCGCGCAGCGAGCTTACCTCGGACTCCTTGACCGACCCCTGCGTGCGCACTCATTGGCCGGCGCGCCGCCTCAACTCATTGATCAGCCAGGCGTCACGCGGCGCCAGGATTCCGCGCTGCTGCATGTTCCGGGCAATCTGCAATGCCTTCTGCACGAACGTCTCGCGGCCGCTCACTTCGCTCAGCTTCACGTAGCTGACGATCAGGTCGCGCTGCCACTCGGCGTTGGCCGGATCGCTGGCGAGGCGGTCCTCGGCCAGGCGCCGCGTCGCAGTGAAAGCGTCGTTGGCGGCGGCCAGGTCTCGGGTTTTCAGGAAGACGTCGCCGAGTCCGCCCTGGGCGGCCATTTGGCCCCACGAATGGGCACGAGCGGTTGCGGCGTAGAGCGACGTAGTCAGTGCCTGTTCGGCAGCGTCCAGGTCGCCGACAACGATCAGCGCGTGGCCGAGCAGACGGGCGGTCTCGGGATCGTCGGCCTCGGCGGCCAGCGCCTTGCGGCAGAGCCCTGCGCGAGTTCGGCGAAGGCATCGGCCAGCGCCGGCCGCTCGGCAGCCGAAGCTTCCGCGAACTGTGGGGTCAGATCGTCGAGGCCGCGGCCAAGGGCGTCGATCTGGTCGGACTGGAGTTGGCGGGTCTCTTCGAGTTTGCGCAATCGCTGCTGCGTGGCGCCGACGTCGCGCAGCAGTTGTTCGAGGTCGGGACCTACCGGCAAGCACGTAGCGTCGGCGATCTCGGTCATCAGGCGGCGGGTGTCGTCTTCCCAGCCGCCTTCGCTGACCACTCGTACGTTCCAGGTCTCGAACAGCGGACGCAGGGCGCTGGCAGCTTGGAGACGCTCGGCAGTTCGGCACCCTCGACCAGCGTCGGGACCAGAGCCAGCTTCTCGCTCGCCAGCGCGGCGTCGATTTTCGTGCGCCATTTGCCGACGCCGAGACTGTGCACGTCGCGAAAGACGTGCTTGCGTGTCGGCAAAGAAGGATCAATCGTGGGCGGCATTGGCGGGGTCCGGCTTCGCGCAATTCGGCGGGCTGTTCAGGCTCGATCATATGCCAGCCGTGCGGCTGCGTGTCACGGAGTCCGCAGCGTCGCGGGTCCAGTCTGCATGGCGGCATTTCCTTGACCAGGTCCTGGTCCTTCGTCGCTGCGATGCGGTAGATTTCCCGGTAAGGCAGACGGTTGCCGGGACGCTGGAATAGAGCAGCGACGGTCGTTTCGGGGTACCGAGCGGGCGGACCGCGAGCTTGAGGCAGGCGCTACCACGCAAGCCCCTCGCCTGTCGACGGCGACTGCCTCGATGCCGTCGGCGCATTCCGGCGAGAGCGTATCCGGGAATCCCGGAAAGGTGGCGGTATCACGCCGTTCATGGACGCACGCGATGCGGCCACCGTTCTCACCCGGCGTCAGGTCACTGAACAGCGTGCGATAGTCGCGCGCATGCCAGGCATCACAGACAGCAGCGCCTCGACGCGCACGCACGACGGCGGCGATCACGCCAGCACTCGACCGTGATCGTGCCCGTCGTATCGTCCTCCCGAACAACCTTGCTCACTTGCCCGTCGTAGCCCAGAATCCCTACTGCGATGGCCGCACCCGTTTCGCTTGCCTCGCGGTGTCTTCGGAAAGCCCGGATGGCTACGCGATCTCGGGGTTTTCGGTCATCCCTGGTGACGCAAGCAAACGACGAAAGGCCGAATCTTTCCACCACAGAAGAGGAAACTTCCATGTCCAGTGTTGGCTACCACGAACCTGTTGAAGAACTATCCGATGAAACTCGCGACATGCATCGAGCGATCGTGTCGTTAATGGAGGAGCTTGAGGCCGTCGATTGGTACAACCAACGTGCAGATGCCTGCAAGGATCACGACCTGAAGGCAATCCTCGAGCACAATAGAGACGAGGAAAAGGAGCATGCCTCGATGGTGTTGGAGTGGATTCGGCGCAAGGATCAAGCGTTCTCGAAGGAACTGAAGGATTACCTCTTCACCGACAAGGCGATCACGCACAAGTAGCAGCAACCTGCGGCCACCGTTCAACGGGCGTTGCCTGCGGCAGGCCGGTCAATGCGCTACGGAACTGGACAGCTGCTGTGGTGGTGGGAAGGCACGGGGTCGCGTCGTCATTTGAGAGGCTCCGCTGTCCTGCACGGCTTCGGTTGCTTAAGGCGGTGTGCTGATCGATGCAAGGCTGGTCGCTGAGACTGTCGCCGCAGAACGTGGAAACCGCCGCGATCCGTCCGCGTCGGCCTGCACGACGGAAGGTGTCAATGACTTTGAGACCCCAGGGCACATCCATCCAACGGCGCTGCGGCAGGCCGACTGATCGCGCCGGTCCTTGGCGGCTGGGTGCAAACCTGCTTTGCCTGACCCGCGGTGTTTGCTCTACTGGCGCTGCTGAGCGTCGCGCCGTGGCTGGCCTGCTGGAAGCTGCGCCCGGAAACCGTGCCCCGGCACCGGCGGCAATCGCCGCGCCCCGGCCATCTGTCGCAGACTTACCGGAAGGTGCTGACTTCGCACGCTTTGCTGCTGGTTTGTAGCGCGCTGGCGCTCAATTTCGTGGCCTTCTTCGTCTTTGTGTTGTCGGCGCCTGGCCGTCGCGCGTCCTGTCGGTGTTCGGCTTCACCTTCGGCATGTCGCTGGCGACGCCTGGCCTGACGCTCGCTGCACTTGACCTGTTTCCCGAACAGCGCGGACTGGCTGCCTCATGCCAGGCATTCCTCCAGACCACCTGCAATGCCCTCGCTGCGCCACCGCGATCCACCACCGGTTGCACGCGGTCGCGGCGTCATGCCGTCTGCTGGCAATGGGTCTCTTTGGCAAACGGGATCAGGCACAGCGAGACCACCAGGCAGGCGGCCATCAGGCTGAACGCGGTCTGATAGGCGGTGGCATCGTAAATGCGCGCGCCGTTCGCGCTTGCGCCCAGCCAATTGCGGTCGAGCACCCAGCCGACAGCCGGTTGCAGCAGCATCCCGCCGAGCAGCGGCCCCATGTTGCAGATTCCCGAGGCGGTACCCATCAGGCGCACCGGGACCGATTCCTTGGCGAATGCGAAGCCGATGATCAGGTTGCCAGAAACCAGGCCGGTGAATAACAGGGTGACAATCAACAGCCAGACGGGAATCGGCGCGAAGATGACCACCGTCCAGCCGGCGAGAGCCGCTGCGGTGGTCCACACATAGAGTGGCCGGCGGCGACCCAGGCGCTGTGAGAGGGTGCCGAGAAGCGGCCCGCCGACCGCCCAGGCGATCAGCAGCAGCGAGGTGATCGCCGCCGCGGTCCTGGTTTCCAGTCCATGCACCTGACGCAGATAGGGTACCCCCCACAGCCCTGCGAAAGTGAGTACCGCGCCGGCTATCCCGATCGGGGTGATCAGCAGAATCCAGCTGTTGCGGTAGGAGAGCACCGCGGCGACGCCGCGCAGGATCGAAGCATGCTGTCCGCTATCGTGCGTCGTCTGGGTGTGGCTGTCATAACCCCAGTCAGCCGGGTCGTCGCGAACGCGCAGCCAGATCGCCACAGCCAGCAGCGCGGTGACTACCGCCGACACGCCCATCACCGGGCGCCAGCCCCAGGCCTCGATCAGCAGCCGCAGCGGGACACCGGCGATCACCCCGCCAACGACGCCGAAGACCAGCGCCAACCCCGAGGCGAGGGCAAACTGCTGCGGCGCGAACCAGTGGCTGGCGAGCTTGAGCATCGACACGAAAGCGACCGCCACCGAAGCGCCGACCAGCAATCGCCCGGCACTCGCCCACCACAGGTCCGGCGCGTACGCAAAAACGGCACTGCCGACCGCCGCCACGGCTGCGCCGGCGGTCAGCAGGCGGCGTGGTCCCCAGCGGTCGGCGATGATCCCGGTCGGGATCTGCATCGCCACATAGGAGTAGAAATAGAATGCCGAAAGATTGCCGAGTTCGGTCGCGCCAATCGCGAAGTCGTTCATCAGCCGGTCGGTCATCACCGCCGGGGCGACGCGCTGGTAGAAAGCGATCAGATAGAGCAGGGCACCCAGTCCCCATACGGTCCATGCTACCGCAGCCGGTGGATCGCGACGCTGGCCGGGGTTCAACACCATTCCCCGGTGAATCCGTGGTGGCCGCGTGCGGCGCGTTCCGGGCAATGCCGCTCCCGGTCGGTGGCTGGCCGCGCACGCCTGGCAATTCTCGGGGGATCGGTCGGTCTCACGGGACTCCTGATTGTGCCTTCGTCTATACTCGGGCTTGCTCGAACGATTCTAGTCGCAGTCAGTGGAGCGCGGTAGACATGTTCAGGAAAGTATTTGCCGGGATCTTCCTTTCGGGAGTGATTGCCTTGATGTTGTCAGCCTGTGATGCCGACAAGCTGAGCAAGCTGAAGCCCGGCAGCACCAGCGCCGATGAAGTGCGCAAGCTGATGGGCCAGCCGAGTCTGGAGTGGGTGGACGCGGAAGGGACGCGCGTCTGGGAGTATCCGCGGATGCCCGAGGGGATCGTCAACTACATGGTCGTGATCGGTCCGGACGACGTGCTGCGCGAGGTCCGGCAGGTACTGACCGAAGAGAACTTCGCCAGGGTCAGGCCGGGCATGAGCACCGATGAAGTGCGCTATCTGCTCGGCCGACCGGCGCACGAACGCTACTTTTCGCTGCAACGGGAAACCGTCTGGGACTGGAAGACCAAGGTCGAGCCAGGAATGACGTGGTACTTCAACGTCCATTTCAACCAGCACGGGGTGGTCAGCAAGACCAGCACCAACTTCGTGCCCAAGGGCTGAGTACGGCGGCCGGCGCGAAGGCGCAACCGGCGGCGCCCGTCGACCGCCCCGGATTGGCGATCTGCCGATTTCCTGAACGCAGGGGACTAGCTGCGCACGGCCTGCAGCTGATTGCCGAACTCCATGACTGTCGCTGCGACCCGCGGCTGCTCGCCGAATCGCATCTGGCGGTACACACCTGGCCGGAAGCGAAAGCAATGACCATCGACCTCTATGTCTGCAATTTCAGCCAGGACAACAGTGGTGTAGCGCGGGCCGCCTGGCAGCGATTGCTTGCCGAATTCGCGCCGTCGCGACTGGTTCAGCGAGACCTTGAACGCGGCGTGCCGGATCATTCCGGCGCGCCAGCTGGCATCTGCGGTAGTGATTAGGGGCGATATCCCGGGGTATACTCCCCTGTTCGATCAAGAAGAAATGTCGGAGGTTTCGTGGAATCGTTACGCATTACGCTCGAACAGTCCGAGATTCCGACCCACTGGTACAACGTTGTCGCCGACATGCCGACGCCGCCGCTGCCGCCGTTGGGCATCGACGGCAAGCCGGTGTCGCCGGAGCAGATGGGGGCAATTTTCCCGGCGGCGATCCTCGAACAGGAAATGTCGGCCGAGCGCTGGATCGCGATCCCTGCGCAGGTTCGCGAGATTTATCGGTTGTGGCGCCCGTCGCCGCTGATTCGCGCCCGGCGGCTTGAAGAAGCTCTGGCGACGCCGGCGAGGATCTACTACAAGTACGAGGGCGTTTCGCCGGCCGGTTCGCACAAGCCGAACACCGCCGTCGCGCAGGCCTTCTACAACCAGCAGGCAGGGATCAAACGCATCACCACCGAGACCGGTGCCGGGCAATGGGGTTGTTCGATGGCCTTCGCCGGCCAGATGTTCGGCCTGGAGGTGCGCGTGTACATGGTCAACATCAGCTTCCAGCAGAAGCCTTTCCGCCGCTCGATGATGCAGACCTGGGGCGCTGAAGTGTTCGCCAGTCCGTCGATGATGACCCAGACCGGCCGCGACCTGCTGGCCGGCGATCCGGAAAACCAGGGCTCGCTCGGGATCGCGATTTCCGAGGCCGTCGAGGAAGCGGCGGCACGCGCCGACACCAGCTACGCGCTGGGTTCGGTCCTCAATCACGTCGCCCTGCACCAGACGATCATCGGTCAGGAAGCGAAGAAGCAGTTCGAGAAGGTCGGTGACTGGCCGGATGTCATTTTCGCGCCGTGTGGTGGCGGTTCGTCATTCGCCGGGGTGGCCTTTCCGTTCATCGCCGAGAACGCTGCCGGCGGGCGCAACGGCCGGCCGACGCGACTGGTGGCCGTCGAGCCGAGTTCTTGTCCGACGTTGACCAGGGGTGCCTACGCCTATGATTTCGGCGATGCCTCTGGCTTCACGCCGCTGATGAAGATGTACACGCTGGGTCACGATTTCATGCCGCCCGGAATCCATGCCGGCGGGCTCCGCTACCATGGCGATTCGCCGCTGGTCTCGCAGCTCTACCATGACGGCCTGATCGAGGCCGTTGCCGTCGCCCAGTTGGGCACCTTCGAAGCGGGCGTGATGTTTGCGCGGGCCGAGGGCGTCATCCCCGCGCCCGAGTCGAACCACGCCATCCGGGCGGCGATTGATGAGGCATTGCGCTGCAAGCAGAGCGGCGAAGCAAGCACCCTCCTGATCAATCTCACCGGGCACGGGCACTTCGACATGGCCGCCTACGACCGGTATTTCGCGGGTGAACTCGAAGACTTCGAGTATCCCGCGGCAGCCATCCGGGCTTCACTCGAACACCTGCCGAAAGTTGGATGATCGCCGCGATGCGGATCGCCGTCCTTTTTCTGCTCCTGGCTAATCTGCTGCTGTTCGCGTGGGCGCGCGCCTACCTGGGCGCGCCGGCCAGCGCCGACGCGCGACGCGTAGACGAGCAACTGCTGCCCGAGCAGGTGAAAGTCGTTTCTCGCGATCGGCCGTCGCGGGCAAACGGCAAGAAAGAGGAGTTGGAAAAGATGGTGGATAGGGTGGATAACAAGGTCGATAAAGTCGCCGACAAAGGCGCCTCCGAGATCTGTCAGCTGTGGACTGAGCTCGCCAGTGCCGACGCCGATCAACTGGAGCGCCTGTTGGCCGACCAGTTTGCGGCGTTCAGAGCAACGCGCGGCACAACCGGTGAGACCAGTGGCTACTGGGTTTACATCCCGCCGCTGGCCAGCAGGGAAGAGGCCAGCAGGAAGACGGCCGAACTGCAGGAACTGGGGATCAAGGAGTTTTTTGTCGTGCCGAACGGTGGCACCTACCCCCTGGCGATCTCGCTGGGTGTCTATCGCAACGAGGAAGCCGCCAAGGCGCGGCTTGAGAGCTTGCGCGCCAAGGGCGTTAGATCGGCGAAAGTCGCCGAGCGCAAGGGCAAGACGGCGCTCAGCACGCTCGAGATTCGTGGCCCTGAAGCGCAGACGGAAGCGCTCGGCAAGGCGATCGTCGCGCTGCTGCCAAAGGCCAGCCCGGCAACCTGCAAAACCAGGACCGAGACGGCGCCATGACGTTCATCGTCGGCTTGACCGGTGGCATCGGCAGCGGCAAGAGCACCGTCGCCGAACTGTTTGCCCAGCGCGGTGCGGTGCTGGTGGACACCGACGCCATCGCGCATCAACTCAGCAGTCCGCAGGGGGAGGCCATCGGAGCGATTTCGGCAGCCTTCGGGAGTGCCGTGCTGCGCGCCGATGGGGGGCTGGACCGGGCGGCAATGCGCCGTCTTGTTTTCGCCGATCCGACCGCCAAGGCGACGCTCGAAGCGATCCTGCATCCCCTGATCCGGCAGCGCAGTGACGCTTGTTGCGCCGCTGCCGAGGCCGCGCCTTATGTCTTGTTGATCGTCCCCTTGCTGGTCGAGTCGGGCAGTTATCGTCGGCGTGCAGATCGGGTGCTGGTCGTCGACTGCGATGAGTCCGTGCAGATTACGCGGGTGATGGCGCGCAGCGGTCTGACAGCGGATGCCGTCGCGGCGATCATCGCCACACAGGCCTCACGAGACGAGCGGCGCGCCGTGGCCGACGATCTGGTGTACAACGATGGCGAACCGGAGGCCCTGCAGCCGCAGGTCGAAGGCCTGCATCGACGCTATCTCGTTCTGGCCGGGGCCAAACTTAATGCCGGGCGTTGAGGTTTTGCTGCAAATGCTTCAGAATCATCGAAAATTCCCGTTTTTTGAGTTTGGCGGAAGTGTGATCACCTACGAATATCCCTTCAATGAACGCATACGCACCCTGTTGCGTCTGGAGGATCTATTCCAGAAGGTGAGTAGTTTCATGCAGCGAGATGGCTCGCAGGAGCATCATATCGTGCTGCTGACCTTGTTCGAGATCCTTGATGTGGCCGGGCGCGCCGACCTGAAAATGGATCTAATTCAGGAACTCGAACGCCAGCGCCAGAGTCTCCTCGCCTATCGCAACAATCCGGACATTTCCGAACAGGCACTTTCCGACGCCCTCAACGAGATCGAGCAGGCATCGGCGGCGTTGTTGGCCATGGCCGGCAAGATCGGCCAGCATCTCCGCGACAACGACTGGCTGATGAGTATCAAGAGCCGCGCCAGTATTCCGGGAGGCGTTTGCCAGTTCGACCTGCCGTCATACCACTACTGGCGGCATCAGGATGCCGGGGTCCGGCGCGAGGCGCTGCTCGGCTGGCTGCAGCCCATGCTGCCCTTGCGCGACGCGCTGGCCATTGTGCTGCGTTTGCTGCGCGCGAGCGGTCGCCCGGAACATCATGTGGCAAGCAACGGTGCTTTCCAGCTGATGCTCGGCGGCAGCAGTTCGCAGATGGTGCGTATCTCGCTCAAGCTGGACGATCCCTACATCCCCGAAATCAGCGCCAACAAGTACGCGCTGAACATCCGCTTCACTCGTCCGGACAGCGATCATCGGCCGCGTCACTGCGATAACGACGTCGAGTTCGACATGCTTTTCTGCAATCTGTAGCCGCTTTCCTGACGTTCTGGTTTGGGTAAATTCCCTGGGAGAGGGTATGCGATACTTTCGTTATTCGATACTGGTCACGCTCCTGTGTCTTGGCTTGGCGTTTGCCTGGGGTAGCAAGTCAGCGGAGGGAGGTTTCGCCGCAATGACGCTGGCTCTTCTGCTTGGAATCATGGAGGTCAGTCTCTCCTTCGACAACGCCGTGGTGAATGCGTCCGTCCTCAAGGAGATGGACCACCAGTGGAGGCAGATCTTCCTGACCGTAGGTATTCTGATTGCGGTGTTCGGGATGCGTCTGTTTTTCCCGATCGCCGTGGTTGCCGTTGCCACCGGGCATGGCATGTGGGAAGTCGGACAGATGGCCCTCCATACTCCGGAGGAATATGCCAAACATCTGACAGGGGCGCATGCCGGGATTGCGGCATTTGGTGGGATGTTCCTCCTGCTGGTATTCCTGTCTTTCCTGTTTGATGAGGGCAAGGAACTCCACTGGCTCGGGAAGGTAGAGGAACTCCTTTCCAAGCTGGGCAAGCTGGAGTCGGTCGGGATTGCTTGTGCTCTAGGCCTTCTGCTGGCTGCGCAGGCATTTCTTCCGATCGATGGCGCAACGCGCCTGACCATCCTGCTTGCCGGTGTCGCCGGTGTCTTTCTTTACGTTGTGGTAGATAGCCTTGGCGGCTTCTTCGAGGAAGAAGAGGAGTCCGGTGCCGTGGGGCAAATTGCCAAACGTTCCGGCGTCATGGGCTTTCTATACCTTGAAGTCCTGGATGCCTCATTCTCGTTTGATGGCGTGATTGGCGCGTTTGCCGTAACGCGTGATGTACTTATCATCATGCTGGGGCTTGCCATCGGCGCGATGTTCGTTCGTTCCCTCACGGTCTATCTGGTCGAGAAGGGTACACTGGATGAGTATGTATTCCTCGAACACGGTGCCCATTACGCAATCGGTGCACTGGCCCTGATCATGTTCGGAAGCATCGTTTGGCATGTTTCCGAAGTCGTCACCGGTCTCATCGGTGTCGGTTTCATTGTTGCTTCGCTCGCTTCTTCGATTGTCCATCGCAGGAAGATCGCCGCGGAATCTCTGGGGGCTGCCGATTGACAGGTCGGCGCAAACCAATACACTCAGTCCAACAGAAAAGGAAAGGCAATGGCTGTTTCGTTGAGCAAGGGGGGAAATGTTTCGCTGTCGAAGAACGTGCCGAATCTCAGGCGCATTCTCGTCGGCCTGGGCTGGAAGGCTCGCTCCACCGATGGGGCCGATTTCGATCTGGACGCCAGCGCCTTCCTTCTCGGGCAGAGCGGCAAGGTCCGAAGCGACAACGATTTCATTTTCTACAACCAACTGGTCTCGGCCTGCGGTTCGGTGGAGCACGCCGGGGATAACCGGACCGGAGCGGGGGATGGCGACGATGAAACGCTGAAAATCAGCCTCGACAAGGTGCCTGAGTACGTCAAACGTGTGCTTGTCTGCGTGACCATCCACGACGCCGTTGCCCGGAAACAGAACTTCGGACAGGTTGCGGACGCCTTTATGCGCATCGTCAATCTCGACGATGACGTGGAAATTGCCCGTTTTGACCTCTCCGAGGATTACAGCACCGAGACGGCGATGATTTTCGGGGAGGTCTACCGATACGGAGAAGAGTGGAAGTTCAAGGCCGTCGGTCAGGGGTTCGCCGGCGGCCTCGATGCAATGTGCGCGCAGTTCGGCGTCGCAGTGGCCTGAACACCATCGACAAGAGGACACACTCACAATGAGAAGATTGCCCGTCTATCTGCTGCTCGACACCTCCGGGTCGATGAGCGGTGAGCCCATCGAGGCCGTGAAGAACGGCGTCCAGATCCTGGTCTCGACCTTGCGTCAGGACCCCTATGCCCTTGAAACGGCTTTTCTCTCGGTGATCACTTTCGATAGTGCCGCCACTCAGGCGGTTCCGCTGACGGAGTTGGCGACGTTCCAGACCCCGTCGCTCACCGCAAGCGGTACTACCGCCCTGGGTTCGGCTCTCAGCCTCCTGGCCGACCGGGTCGAGACCGAGGTGGCCAAGACCACTGCTGACGCCAAAGGCGACTGGAAGCCTCTGGTTTTCCTCATGACGGACGGCTCCCCGACGGACGACTGGAAAAAAGGTCTGGACAAGATCAAGAAGGTCCGTACCGGTATGATCGTCGCCTGTGCGGCTGGGTCGAGAGCCGACACCACGGTTCTCAAACAGATCACTGAGGTCGTCGTTCAACTGGATACGGCCGACTCCAACACCATCAAGGCGTTCTTCACGTGGGTGTCCGCCAGC
>DPSD01000192.1:444-2631 GCA_003538495.1 Accumulibacter sp. | reverse complement strand
CCCCTTCGCCGTCGCGCACGATGGCCTGCGACAGGATGTGCGCGACTTCCAGCACGCATTCGGCCAGGCGCGTGAACTCGGCCGTGCCCTCGCCCACGATGCGCGGGTTGCCCGCGCGGCCCGTGGCGATGAGCACGAAGGAATCGTTGGTGGAGGTGTCGCCGTCCACGGTCACGCAGTTGAACGAGCGGTCGGCGACGTACTTCACCATGTCGCCGAGCGTGTCGTGGCCCACGGCGGCGTCGGTGGCGATGAAGCCGAGCATCGTGGCCATGTTGGGCTGGATCATCCCGGCGCCCTTGGCGATGCCCGTCACGGTGATCGTCGCCCCGTCGATGACCACCTGCCGCGAGACGGCCTTGGGCACCGTGTCGGTCGTCATGATGGCGGCGGCGGCCCCGGCCCAGGCGGCCTCGCGAAGGTCGGCGACGCAGGCCGGCACGGCGGCGGCGATGCGCTCGGCCGGCAGGTGCTCCATGATCACGCCCGTCGAGAACGGCAGCACCTGCGCATGACTCACGCCCAGCACCTGCGCAACGGCGGCACAACTCGCCTCGGCCGCCTTCAGACCCGGTTCGCCGGTGCCGGCATTGGCGATGCCGGTATTGATCACCAGCGCCCGCAGGTCGCTGCCGATTTCCAGATGGCGGCGGCAGACCAGTACCGGCGCGGCGCAGAAGCGGTTGGCGGTGAACACGCCAGCGACCCGGCAGCCGGGGACCAGCGCGAGAACGGCCAGATCCCGCCGGTCGAGCTTGCGGATTCCCGCCTCGGCAACGCCGAGACGGACGCCCGCTACCGGCAGCAGGTCTGTGGCAGCGGGGGTCTGGTAATTGACGGGCATGGCAAGCTCGCTAGCGAAGACAGGCGGAGATGGAGGCGGCAGGACGCCGATCCACAGGTCCCGGGCAGCCCGGCGGGACCGCGGCACCCCAGCCGGTTGACTCGAACGCGAGGTCTACGACAGCTTGCCGTGACAAAGTTTGTATTTCTTGCCGGAGCCGCAGGGGCAGGGCTCATTGCGGCCGACCTTTGGACCGCTCGGCAGGGGCTTCTGGGCGCCCGCAGATGCCTCCCGATCGCCGGTCCCCAGCGCTTCGTCGTAATCCGCATGCTGGTAGCGTACGTTCTGCACTTCCGCGTGCGGAGCGGTCTCCTCGACGTCCTGCTGGCGTACCTGTACCGTCATCAGCAGGCGCGTCACGTCGCCGCGGACGTTTTCGAGCAGCCGCTCGAAAAGTTCGAAGGCTTCGCGCTTGTACTCCTGCTTGGGGTTCTTCTGCGCGTAGCCACGCAGGTGTATCCCCTGCCGCAGGTGGTCGAGTGCCGCCAGGTGCTCTCGCCAGTGCGTGTCCATGCTCTGCAGCATGACGTTGCGTTCGAACTGGTGGAAGCCATCGGCGCCCACCATTTCGACCTTGGCCGCGTAGGATGCCGCCGCCGTTTCGACGATCCGCGCCAGCATCTCTTCGTCGCGCAGATTCGGCTCGTCGCGTGACCACTCGACAATCGGCACCTGCAGCAACAGTTCGGCGGCCAGCGCTCGTTCCAGCCCCGGCAGATCCCACTGTTCCTCGACACTGTCGGCTGGGACGTAGGCGCGGAAGGTGTCGTGCAACACCCCTTCACGCATCGGAGTCACCGTTTCGGAGATGTCGTCGCTCTCCAGCAGTTCGTTACGCTGGGCGTAGATGACCTTCCGCTGATCGTTGGAAACGTCGTCGTATTCCAGCAACTGCTTGCGGATGTCGAAGTTGCGGGCTTCGACCTTGCGCTGCGCCGATTCCAGCGAGCGCGAGACCAGCGGATGCTCGATCGGTTCGCCCTCGGGCATCTTCAGGCGCTCCATGATCGCCTTCAGGCGTTCGCCGGCAAAGATCCGCAGTAGCGCATCGTCGAGCGCCAGGTAGAAGCGCGACGAACCGGGGTCGCCCTGGCGGCCCGAACGGCCGCGCAGCTGATTGTCGATGCGGCGCGACTCATGCCTTTCGGAGCCGATGATATGCAGGCCGCCAGCTGCCACCACCTGATCGTGCAGCACTTGCCATTGCGTGCGAATCTCGGCGATCGCTGCATCCCGGTCGGCCGCGGCCAGTGTCTCGTCGTCACGCAAGGCCGAGATCTGCTTCTCGATGCTGCCGCCAAGAACGATGTCGGTGCCGCGCCCGGCCATGTTGGTGGCGATGG
>DPSD01000192.1:0-162 GCA_003538495.1 Accumulibacter sp. | reverse complement strand
GCCCGGCCATGTTGGTGGCAATCGTGATCACCCCCGGGCGACCGGCCTGAATGACGATTTCCGCTTCGCGCGCGTGCTGTTTGGCGTTGAGAACCTGGTGCGGCAGCTTTTCGTGATCAAGCAGCGCCGACAGCAGTTCCGAGTTCTCGATCGACGTCGTGC
>DPSD01000542.1:11453-24649 GCA_003538495.1 Accumulibacter sp. | reverse complement strand
AAGTTATTTCGTGGGCGTTCCAAAGCGATCTTCTCCAGCATCTGCGCGCCTGCTATTCCGGCACCATGATTCTCTGCGGTGGCTTTGACCGCGCGCGCGCGCAAGCCGCGCTGCGCAACGACAACGGCGACCTGATCGCCTTCGGCAAGCACTTCATAGCCAATCCTGACCTGGTGCAGCGCTTGCGCATCGGGGCGCCGCTGGCGCACTGGAATTCGACAACGATCTACAAGGGTGGTGCGAAGGGTTACATAGACTACCCGGCTCTCGACGAGGCCGCGATCGCTGCCGCGTGAGGGGCAACCACTCGGAAGCGGTGGCGGCGGCTGGTGTGAAAGCGCCGGCGCGCTCAATCGCCGATGATCAGGACCGTACTTCCCTTGCGATTGGCGAACTGGCTGAGCACCCGCTTGTGTTGCTGCGTCATCCATTGCTGTAGCGCTGGGTCATCGGCTTTCCCTTGCATGACGAAATAACGAAACGCCTGCGACTGCTCGCCGAGGAGCAGTTGTTCACGGGCTGGGCCGACCATCGGAAAGCCTCTGCCGGCGTGATAGGCGATCCGTGGGTCGTCATAATAGATGGCGTCTGACGCTAGCGTATGCTCGGACAGCCAGGCGCTGGCGTCGAGAAAGTGGGTCTTCCTGGCACCGAATGACAGCACGTTGTGCAGCATGACGGCCAGGGCAACGACCACCAGTGCTCGCGACAAGCGCGGAAAGTGCCCGGCAAAGCGCATGCTGCCGATGGTCAGCAAGGGCGCCGCCAGCCAATGCAGGAAGCTGACATAGCGTGAGTTGACGAAGCGTTCCTGGACGAAGAACACCAGCAGGATGCAGAAGTACAACAGCCAGGTCCAGGCCAGAGGTCGCAGTTTGTGCCAGTACTCGGCCACCGCCGGCCAGCTGCCTCGGTGCAGCAAGGGCAGCGCGAACGGCCCGCTGAGGGTGATGAACTTGGCCAGGACGGTGCCCGACAAACCAAAAAAGACGATCTTCCGTGCATCCTCACCGGAAGATCTGTTCAGGGCAGCGTCTGCGAAGCGACTCGCCATCAGGTCGAAGCGGACCCACAGCTGGTGCGGATTCAGCAAGCCCACGGAATAAGCGATGCGTGGCTGCGAAATTCCGTCTCCGGAGAGCAACAGCAGCACCGATGTCAGCACGGCGGCAAGCGGCAACAGATTGATCTGCAACAGCCGTAGCCAGCCCTGGCGGCTGCGCAAGTCGCCCAGCAGACACAGCCCCGGAACCGCGAACAGCATTACTGCTTCAAGACGAAAGAGCGCTGCGCCAGCGATTGCCAGCTGGACCAGCGCGGCCCGCAGCCAGCCGCCACGCTCGAACCAGCGCAGGATCAGCGACAACGCCAGGATGGAAAAGAACCAGAAGCCGAACTCCCGGATGATGTCGTCGCGAAACTGGTTGAACGCGGGCACCGACAAGACCACCAGACAGGCCCAGTAACCGCTGCCAGGCAGCGCTTTCCGGGTGAGCGAGACCAGCAGGGCGCAGCTGCCAGCCATGAACAGGGCGCCCCAAAGGTAGGCGGCGAGTTCCAGCGGCAGGCCAACGAGCCAGTGCGTCCCGGCCAGCAAGATGGCAAACCATGGCCAGGCGTAAATCTCGAACGCCGCTCGCGGGCCATGCGCCAGGAACTGTTGCGCGACATGCAGGTAGAGCGTGCCGTCCCGGCCAACCAGGACTTCGCCGCTGATCGCCACCAGCGACAGGAGGAGGCTCGCCAGAAAGGCGAGGGTGGTAGGCGACAGAAGACGGCCTGGCCATTCGGCAGCGGACGGCTTCCAGGGCGCCGCGAAAGCACCTCCAATCATCGCCGCCAACCCCGGACCAGCAGCCGAATGGCCTTGCGCAGGTAAGTCCAGCGCAAGGCCTGGTGCGGGCTCAAGCGCAGCGCCCTCTGGTAGAAGTAGCTGGCGGCCAACCGGTCGCCGGCCAGCAATGCGCCACGAAACAGCGACAAATAGCGCTGCGCCGCGTAGCGTACGCGCAGCGATTGACATTCGGCCGGCAGGCCGGCAAACACTTCACGGACCATCGTCTCGGCGCGTTCTTCTTCGTTCTGCCGGTCGTGCCGCAGGCTGTCCGCGTGCTTGTGGATCCGCGCCAGCGGCTCGGCCGTGATCGCGACCGGCGCGCTGACCAGCAGGTGGGCGAATACCGGGATGTCCTCGCCGCCCCTGAGATTCTCCGGATAGAGGCGTTGCAGGAGCAGGTCGCGACGAAACAAGGAACAGCCATGCGATACCGAGATGCCCTTGCGCAGCAGGTAGCTCTTGGTCAGTTGCCGTGGCGAGGCGGCCGGAACAGCCTTCGGTACGCGCAACCGTTGGCGACCATCCGCATAAACGGAAATCTGTGCGCCGAGGATCATCCCCGCCGCCGGATATCTGCCAACCAGCTCACGCAGTTTCGGGAGGGCACCCGGCAACAGCTCGTCGTCGGCGTCCAGCAGCAGCGCGTAGGTCGCTCGCGCCACCCGGATGCCGTGATTACGTGCCGCCGCCGCACCCGCATTGGCCTGCCGCAGCACGAGCAGCTGCGGATGGCGCGCCGCATACGCCGCCAGTACCTCGAGCGACTTGTCGGTCGAACCGTCATCGACGACGATCACTTCGACGTCCGCAGCTGAAGGAGTCAGCGCGGAATCGAGGGCGCGCGGCAGCAGGTGGGCGTAGTTGTAATTCGGGATGATGACGCTGATCAGCGGCTCGAGTGACCCGGTCATCACCGATCGTCGTCCCGGTCGTTGTCGCCACGTCGAGTGTGCGCCGCGGCGCAGCCTTGCGCGGTGAGCATACTGATGCCGTGCCGGACATCGCCCCCATGAATTCCGACAGGCAAGATTTGCGACCTCTCAGTTGGGAGGCCACCGGGCCCTCCCGGCGGCGATCGGTGCATTTTCCTTGATCTGCACCAACCTGCATAGCCGTCAATGGCCGACCTGAGTTTTGCCGCCGTGTCTCCCGACACTCGGCGCTGACCATCGCCGCTTTGTCAGGGAGAAGCACGCGGCGCACTGCGGGGCATGTCAAGCGGCGACAAAAGCGGTACATTCTTCCTTTTCTGGAGTTGGCGACGATGGCTAGCGGCCTGTTGCCGAGCGACCGCCGGGCACCTGCCGTGTCGACCGGCGCATGTTGAATCGGCTGCGTGTCTGGCGCGAACGCGGCTGGACGGAAATCGACGCCGCAGCCTATGCCGCGGCCTGGCAGCGCTTCGGCGGCAGCGTCTTTACCCATCCTCTGGTGGTCGAGCGGCTGGCGGCTCTGGCGGCCATTCCGGTGCGTTCCCTCGGCTGCCATGCCGGCGATCAGCTACAGGCGGCGATTCCCTGTTGGGGGCGTTATCTGGCGCTGTCCAAGGAGGTGCTGAAAAAAACCGGCCGCCGCGGGGCGTTCGATCTGGGTAACGCCGAGGTGATCCTGCCAATCGCCGCGCAGGCCTGTGTGCCGGTCCGTCAGCACATGCGCTATGTTTCCGAGCTGAATGCGCGACAGATTCGCGGCCTCAGGGTACAGCCCGAAGGCCTGGCGCTGGCGCGCCCGCCCGAGCAGTACTCGAAGAAGTTCCGCTACAACCAGCGACGCGAGTTGCGTTTGCTCCAGGAAGCAGGAGGAAGCGTGCGACCCATCCTCGATTTCTCACCGGCCGAGCAGGCCGCCATTTATGCCGAATTGTTCCAGCGGCGCTGGGGCTTTGCGGCCAAGGGCGCCAATCATCTGGGCGAGGTGTTCACCCTGCTGCGCGAGTTCATGACTGGCGCCGTGCTGCTGCGCAAGGAGCAGCCGATCGCCATCCAGATTCTCTACCGCGTTGAAGCGCCGGCGTGGGTTTCGCTGGAATACATCAACGGCGGCGTCGACCCGCAAGCGCAGGCCTTCAGCCCCGGCAGCGTCCTGAGTTTCATCAACACGCAAAACGCCTGGCAGGAGGCCAAGGCGCTGGGCAAGCCCCTACGCTTTTCCTTCGGGCGTGCTGATCGCGAATACAAGGATCGCTGGTGCCACCGAGTGCCAGCCTATCAAGTCTAGGCCAGTAACGCGCCAGCGAGCGCTGGCGAAATCCACATCACGATCAACGACTCCCTGCTTAGCGCGCGGGGAGCAGCCTGGGTTAGCCGATGAGCACACGCAAACAACACCTTCTAAGTCGTCATCGTCGGCGAAAGCGCCTGGCATTGCTGGTCGCGCTGATGGTGCTTGCCGCACTCGGCGTGCTGGTCGCCTGGTGGCTGCCGCCGCTCTTCCTGGCGCTGGGCTGGATCGCTCACGAAGCATGGTTCGCCGATCACCTGTTCTATTCGCCGCAGGACGACTACCGGCATGCCTTTCCGGCCGAGACGACGCAGCAAGTCGTCACGCTGGCCGATGGGCACCTGCGCCTGGGCGCCCCGCTGGCAATTGGCGAGACGCTGATCCTCGAACTGGAGTTGCAGAGTACGGCGCTGGGCCGCTGGCTTGACCCGCATGTGCGGGTCGGCGATGACCGCCAGGACTTCGAGCGCGGCATGCGCGGCCGCCGTTATCTGAACCTGTCGGGACAGGCGGACGCGCTGGCTCAGGGTCGGTTGACGATCAGCGCACGCTTCTGCCGCTTGCCGCCCAAGGCCACCCTCCATGTGCTGCGCAACCCCGATTACGCGGAACGGCGGATGATGGTCGTGGCGCCGCACGCCGACGACGCCGAACTGGCTGCCTTTGGTCTCTACAGCCGCACCTCCGAAGTGCTCATCGTCACCCTCACGCAAGGCGAGATCGAGGCCTCCGACTATTGCCGCCTGGGACTCGACGCCGGCCAGGCGGCACGCCTGAAAGGGCGATTGCGAAGTTGGGACAGCCTGGCCGTACCACTCTGGGGTGGTGTGCCGCAGAGCCGCTGCGTGCAGCTCGGCTACTACTGCCTGCAGCTGCCGGCGATGCTTGCCGAGCCCGGGCAGACGTTTGCTTCACGCGAATCGGGCGAAGCCGACGTGCGCAGTGCACGCCGGCACAATCCGCTGGTGTTGCCGGCCGATCGCGACGGCGTTCCGTCCGGCAGGAACCTGCACGACGACCTGGTCGCCCTGCTCGAACACTGTCGTCCGGAGGTGATCGTCATGCCGCATCCCGAGCTTGATCCGCATGCCGATCACGTCGCTGCCACGCAAGCGCTCAATCAGGCGGTGCGCGATTCGCGATGGAAGCCGGAGCTGGCATTGCTCTACGCCAATCACCTGCACGACAACGACCGCTGGCCGATGGGCCCGGCCGGCTGCGGTGTCGCCCTGCCGCCAGCGTTGGCGGTGCTGCCGCCTGATGCCTTGTGGAGCCCGTGTCTGGACACCGAAGTCCAGCTCGACAAGGCGATGGCCCTGGCCATGCAGCATGATCTGCAAGGCCCATTGCCCTTGAAGAAGCGTCTGCGGCGAACGATTCAGAGGCTTCTGGCCGGCCGCCACTGGCCTGCCAGCGGTGAAAACGAGTTCTTTCGCAAGGCGGTCCGCCGCCATGAACTGTTCTGGGTTCGTCGCTTTGAGCATTGAGCGCGGGCTGGGCGCGCGGCTATAATCGCTGGCGTGCCCTGGCCGTACTTTTCGCAGCGCCCGGGCTGCTCGCAGAGCACGCCGCCTGGACTGACCAGTAGCGACACGGCGCCGATTCACAGCTGACTTGCCGCCACCTCGATGACCGACGCCAACCATCCGCTGCCAGTTCTTCCGACGAACGGCGGCTCGTGCCCCAGTTGTCAGGCGCCGATGGTCATCCAGCAGTTCGAACGCCAGCTCAATGGCGTCGTCTCGCTGGACATCTGTTTTTCCTGCCAGGGCATCTGGTTCGACGAATTCGAGAGCGCCCAGCTCGCTCCGGCCGGCATCCTCGAACTGTTTCGCCTGTTGCATCAACACCATGCCGACTTGCGCCAGCCCTGGCGTGACGTTCTGCATTGCCCCCGCTGCCGGGAGCGGCTGATGCACCGACTCGACAGCACCCGCAGCGGTCGATTTTCCTACAGTCGTTGTCCACAGCACCACGGCCGCTACAGTGCGTTCTCGGCTTTCCTGATCGAGAAGGGCTTCGTTCGTCAGCTCAACGGCGTCGAAGTCGCCGAGCTGGCGAGCCAGGTGCAGACCATCCGCTGCTCCGGTTGCGGCGCGCCGGTCGATATTCGTCGCGATAACGTGTGCACGCATTGCCGTTCGCCGATCGTCATTCTCGATCATGACGCCGTGCAGAGCGCGCTGGAGAACTTCGGTGAGAAAGCAACGCGGCGGCAGCATATCGACCCGCATGCTGTCGCCGACGCACTGGTGGCCAATGAGCGCGCCAGGTCTCTGAGGGTGCGGGAGAAGCGCAATGGCTGGCTCGACGACGATATCTCCGACCTGGTGCTGGGCGGCATCGAAACAGTCTGGAAGCTGCTTAAGCGCTAGGTGGAAGCTGCTGGCGCGGACCGACGATCTTTAACCGTCTGATTTCTTGTCTGGCGCGGGTCTGTGAAGAATCACATTGATATGAATCGTCACCAGACCATGCCCGGATTGCGACGCGTCGCCGCCATTCTTCTGCTGATCCTGAGTTTTGCGGCGCTTGGAGCCGAAGCGGAGATTCTGGTCGCTGTCGAGAAGATTGGTGATGCCTTTCTTGTTGATGCAACGGTCGCCATTCAGGTGCCCTTGCGCACCGCATGGGAGGTGCTTACCGATTTCGACAACATGGTCAGCATTTTGAGTAACCTCAGACTCAGCAAGATAATCCGCCGCAAAGGCAGCTCGGTGTTTGTGATGCAGGAGGGAACTGCGAAGTATGGGTTCTTTTCGTACTCATTCGCCTCGGTGAGAGAAATACAGCTTGAGCCAATGAAGCGCATTCTCGCCATACAGCTCACAGGAAATGCCAAACGGTTCGAAAGTGAGATGACCCTGTCGGAAACCGCCGGCGGCACCCGGCTTCGCTACCGGGCCGAGATTGTTCCCGATTCGGGAATCGCACGGACCTTCGGCGGCCCCTTTGTCCAGCACGAGGTCGAAGAGCAATTAGCCTTGATGGCTGCTGAAATGACCCGGCGCGAGGCCCGCTAGGAGTTTGTGTCACCGGCTTTTGCAGGTGTTTCACGTGCCAAGTTGGCTCGCCTGAATTGGCCATGATCGATGGCTGGCGGATTCGTTTGTCGAGCTGTGGTAGCTCATGCAATAATTCTGGACGAAACGCAAGAACTGGTGATTCCCGAACTCAACGATGGAGAACGAAGATGCGCAATCACGTCCCTAGCGTCACTTTCAAGACCCGCGTACGCAATGATGCCCTGGGCGGGCCCAATCCCTTCGAGTGGAAAGACCTGAGCAGCGACGAAATCTTCAAGGGCAAGAATGTCGTCGTGTTTTCGCTGCCCGGCGCATTCACGCCGACCTGCTCGACATCGCATTTGCCGCGTTATGAAGAACTCTATGAGGACTTCAAGGCGCAAGGGGTCGATGCGGTCGTCTGCATCTCCGTCAATGACGCGTTCGTCATGTACCAGTGGGGAAAGAGCCAGGGCGCGACGAACGTCTTCCTGCTGCCGGATGGCAATGGCGAGTTCACCCGCAAGATGGGCATGCTGGTCGACAAACACAACCTCGGCTTTGGCCCGCGCAGCTGGCGCTACTCGATGTATGTCGAAGATGGCGAAATCAAGCAGGTCTTTTCGGAAGCGGGCTTCCAGGACAACTGTCCGACAGATCCGTTCGAAGTGTCAGATGCCGATACCATGCTCAACCACCTGAAGAGCCGCTGACCAGCAACACCCGGGTCAGGGAAGGAGGGCGAGCCCTGCTCCTGACCCTCCGCCCGCGGGGCACGCGCCAAGTCATTGGCCGCCGCTAAGTCTAAGTAACTGCCAGCCTAATCGTCGCTCCATGGCTCGCGCATGCTGACAAATTCCTCGGCAGCGGTGGGGTGTATGCCGATGGTCGTATCGAAGAGTGCCTTGGTAGCTCCCGCGCGCATGGCGATGGCGATGCCCTGCATGATCTCTCCCGCATCCGGTCCCATCATGTGGGCACCCACCACCCGGTCGCTGGCCTGGTCCACAATCAGCTTCATGAAGGTTTTTTCGTCCCGCCCGCTGATGGTGTGCTTCATCGGCTTGAAGGTCGATTTGAACAATCGGATCGGACCGAACCGTGCGCGCGCCTCGTCCTCGGTAAACCCGACGGTACCGATATTCGGCTGGCAGAACACCGCAGTCGGGATGAAATCGTAATCGACCGCGTTTTCCAGTCCGCCAAACTGGCGGCGGGCGAAGGACATCCCTTCGGCCAGGGCGACCGGCGTCAGTTCGACCCTGCCCGTCACGTCCCCAAGGGCGAAAATGCTGGGTTCGGACGTCCGGTATTGGTCGTCTACGGCGACCGCGCCGGCGTCGCTGATGCGCACGTTCACGTTCTCCAGGCCCAGTCCCAGCAAGTTGGCTTTGCGGCCAGTGGCGTAGAGCACGACATCGACTTCAAGGTTCGAGCCGTCCGTAAGCTGTACCCGCAGGCCGCCGGGTCCCGGGGCGATGGACTGCACATTGACTTCGAACCTCAGGTCCACTCCCGTCTTTTTGATCTCCCGGGCAGCATGGGCGCGGATGTCGGCGTCGAAGCCGCGCAGGAACAGGGGGCCACGGTACAGTTGGCTGACCCGGGCGCCCAGGCCATTGAAGATGCCGGCGAACTCCACGGCGATATAACCACCGCCGACGATCGCCAGACGCTCCGGAAAGCGTTCGAGGTCGAAAACCTCGTTGGAACTGATCGCGTGCTCGCTGCCAGGAAACTCCGGGATGTGCGGCCAGCCGCCGGTGGCTACCAGAATCTTCTCGGCCGTATAGCGCTGCTCACCCACCGCCACGGTGTGCGGATCGATGATTCGGGCACGGCCGTTGATCACCTCCGCCTGCACCGCTGCCAGCAAGCTGTCATAGATGGCGTTGAGGCGCGATATTTCCGTCTTCTTGTTGTCGCGCAGTGTTGCCCAGTCGAAACCGGGCCTTTCACTCCTCCAGCCGAAATTCCGGGCATCCTTGAAGGCCTTGCCGAATTCGGAGGCGTAGACGTAGAGCTTTTTCGGCACGCAGCCGACGTTGACACAGGTGCCGCCCATGTAACGGTCTTCGGCAATCGCGACTCTGGCCCCGAAACCGGCAGCCATTCGCGCTGCCCTTACCCCGCCGGAGCCGGCGCCGATCACGAACAGGTCGTAGTCATGATGTTGCACAGGGCTGTTCCTCCTGTTTTTCTTTCTGATTCCGGAGCACTACTAGGCTGCCGGTCCGGGCAATACGGCTGGCCGCGCAAAATCTTGGGCGTGGCGCGGTCGCTGCTTCGCTTGCGAAGCATCCGGCTGGTCGGGCCTGAGTCGATGATGACAAGAACCGGATGGGCCGGGGGACATTTCTTGGTGCTGTTCCGACAACGCCCAACGCGGAGCGGAAACTCAGTCGTCGGCGGCGGTCTCCGACGCCTCCGCCGTGCAGAACAGGCCAGCGGCCATGCGTCTGTGCTGTGCCCGGCAATCCCGGGCAGGAGCATCGGCGGTTCGCCTTCAAACCCGCAGACGACTGGTCGCCCGCGCTCTTGCGGGAGTCGATCCGCCAGCGCATCTTCCGCTGCCGGGTCACAGCAAAGACTTGCCCTGGGCGAGCACCTGGTCGCAGACCTGCCGGGTGACCTTGTCCTTGAGGCCTCCGCCGCTGAGGTCGATCTGGCTGCCGTCGCTGCTGCTCAGAATCCCTTTGGCGCCGCTGCCGTAGGCACTGTCGGACGCCGCTGATCCGCCGAGCTTGCTCATCAACGAGTTCTTGACCGCAGCCGCCTGGTTGCCACCCAGATAGTTGTTCTTGATGCAGAACTCCAGCAGGCCCGCGACGTTGCCGGCGCTTCCTGAGGTGATCGACTGCCCTGACAGCGCTCCGCCCAAGCCACCCAGGTTCCCGAGTCCCCCCGACGACCCGGCGCTGGCGCCATGCTTGAGAAGGCCATCGAGCTGCGCGTGCGCCGCCGAAAGCGGCAACACGGCGGCGAGCAGTATCGCTGAGGCAGTAACGCATCGCGTACGTGTGTTCATGCATGAACTCCTTCTGTTGGCGGGAAGAGTTGAAGAGCGGAAGTGCCTCTCACTGTAGTTCATTGCTGGCGTGCGGCCAATCCCTGGTGGTCGTCGCCGATTGCCCACGAGATGCCATGCCAGCTTGCCGCCAACGGCCTGCAAGAGCGCCGGCGCGCCAGCAAGCACGCAGGGCCGCCTCTGGCAGGAGCGCCATGGGGCCGCGGTTCCGGTGGGTCGTCGCTGCTCGTGAGCAACGACAGCACCGCAAAAGCACCCTGAAACGGCCGTGTTTCCTATGCAGGAGAAGCTTTTTCCGGTAGAATCCCTGCCCTTGTAAACCGGTGCACGAGCCTTCTCGAGGTGCGTCGGACCGGACCGAAGTGGTCCGCGTGCGTGTATCGTTATCCGGCGGCGCGAGCCGCCGTTTCAGTTTCAAATGCTCTGCAATGGGTGGCCCATGTCGCACCTGATGAATACCTACGCCCGCTTGCCGATCGCTTTCAGCCATGGCGACGGCAGTTGGCTTACCGATACCGAGGGCAAGTGTTACCTTGATGCCCTGGCCGGGATTGCCGTTTCCACACTGGGGCACAACCACCCGGTGCTGGTCGCGGCGATCGCTGCGCAGGCCGGGCGTTTGCTGCACTGCTCCAACCTCTACCGGATTCCGCAGCAAGAGCAACTCGCCGACAAGCTGGCGGAGTTGGCGGACATGGAAGAGGTATTCTTTTGCAACTCGGGCTGTGAAGCGAATGAGGCGGCGATCAAGCTGGCGCGCTTCCGCGGTCACCGTCAGGGAATCGAGCGGCCGGCGATCGTGGTGATGGAAAAGGCGTTCCACGGGCGGACCATGGCGACGCTTTCGGCGACCGGCAACCGCAAGGCGCAGGCCGGTTTTGAGCCGCTGGTTTCGGGCTTTGTCCGCGTGCCCTACAACGATCTCGAAGCCATTCGCGCGATTGCCAAGACCAACCACAACGTCGTCGCGGTAATGCTGGAGATCATCCAGGGCGAGGGCGGGATCAATATCGCCGACGTCGGCTTCCAGCGCGGTCTGCGGACCCTGTGCGACGAGAAGGACTGGCTGCTGATCTGCGACGAGGTGCAGTGCGGCACCGGCCGGACCGGCACCTGGTTTGGCTTCCAGCACGCCGGTATTCGGCCGGACGTGGTGACCCTGGCCAAGGGACTAGGCGGTGGCGTGCCGATCGGCGCCTGCCTGGCGGCTGGCAAGGCGGCCGGGCTGTTCAAACCCGGCAAGCACGGGTCGACTTTCGGCGGCAATCAGTTGGCGACGACCGCCGCGCTGACGACCATCGCGGTGATCGAACAGGACGGCCTGATCGACAACGCGGTGGCCGTCGGTCGCCTGATTCGGGAGGGGCTGGCGCAGGCGCTGGCCGGCCGCGCAGGCCTGGTCGCCATTCGCGGCCAGGGCCTGATGATCGGCGTCGAGCTTGATCGACCCTGCGGCGAACTGGTCAGCCGCGCGCTCGGGGTTGGCCTGTTGATCAATGTCACCGACGAGAAGGTTGTGCGCCTGCTGCCGCCGCTGAACTTCAGTGCCGACGAGGCGCGCGAACTGGTCTCGCGTCTGGGTGCGCTGATCGGCGATTTTCTTGGCCCCCGGTAGAGAGTTGCCATGGATGGCGTAAAGCATTTTCTGCAGTTCAGGGACTTCACGCGCGCTGAGTTCGACCATCTCTTCGAGCGGTCGCGGTGGATCAAGGGGCAGTTCAAGTCGTACCAGAAGTATTGGCCGCTCAGCGACCGCACGCTGGTGATGATCTTCGAGAAGGCCAGCACGCGTACCCGCCTGTCGTTCGAGGCCGGCATGCAGCAACTCGGCGGTTCGGCGATCTACCTGAACAGCCGCGATTCGCAACTGCAGCGTGGCGAGTCGGTCGAGGATGCGGCACAGGTGATCTCGCGGATGAGCGACGTGGTAATGATCCGAACCTTCGAGCAGTCGATGATCGAGCGCTTTGCGGCCAAGTCGCGCGTGCCGGTGATCAATGGTCTGACCAACGAGTATCACCCCTGCCAGATCCTTGCCGATATCTTCACGTTCATCGAACATCGTGGCCCGATTCAGGGCAAGACGGTGGCCTGGATCGGCGATTCGAACAACGTCTGCAACACCTGGCTGCAGGCCGCCGAGGTGCTCGACTTCAATGTGCATGTGTCGACCCCGCCAGGCTACGAAGTCGAACCGGCGCGCGCCGGCCTGTATGGCACCGGCCACTTCGAGCACTTCGCCGATCCGCTGGACGCGGCGCGCGGCGCCGATCTGGTGACCACCGACGTGTGGACCTCGATGGGTTTCGAAGCCGAGAACGACGAGCGGCGGCGTGACTTCGCGGCCTGGCAGGTTGGCCTCGAAATGATGCGTATTGCCGGTCCGCGTTCGCTGTTCATGCACTGTCTGCCGGTACATCGCGGTGAGGAGGTCGCGGCGGCGGTGATCGATGGCGCTCAGAGCGTCGTCTGGGACGAAGCGGAGAACCGCATGCACACCCAGAAGGCGCTGCTGGAGTATCTCCTGCTTGGCCGGGTAGAAGTTTCCACGAATTCAAATCACGCGGGAAAGCAATGCCATGAGTAAGGTCAACAAAGCGGTTCTTGCCTATTCGGGTGGCCTGGATACTTCGGTGATCCTGAAGTGGCTGCAGGACACCTATCACTGCGAGGTGGTGACCTTCACCGCCGACGTCGGTCAGGGCGATGAACTCGAGGCGGCGCGTCCGAAAGCACTGAAGTTCGGCATCGCGCCAGAGAACATCTACATCGACGACCTGCGCGAGGAGTTCGTCCGCGACTTCGTTTTCCCGATGTTTCGCGCCAACACCGTGTACGAGGGCGAATACCTGCTCGGAACCTCGATCGCCCGGCCGTTGATCGCCAAGCGGATGATCGAAATCGTCGAGCAAACCGGTTCCGATGCGGTAGTGCACGGGGCGACCGGCAAGGGTAACGACCAGGTCCGCTTCGAACTGGGTGCTTATGCGCTCAAGCCGGATATCCGGATCATTGCCCCGTGGCGCGAGTGGGATCTGCTGTCGCGGGAGAAGTTGCTGGCCTACGCCGAGTTGCACGGCATTCCGGTCGAAATGAAACACCAGCA
>DPSD01000542.1:0-11145 GCA_003538495.1 Accumulibacter sp. | reverse complement strand
GGTGGCTCACCGTATTCGATGGACGCCAACCTGCTGCACATCAGCTACGAGGGCCGTCACCTCGAAGAGCCGGCCGCCGAAGCCGAAGAGTCGATGTGGCGCTGGACGGTGTCACCCGAAGCGGCGCCGGACGCCGCCGAGTACCTCGACCTCGAATTCGAGAAAGGGGACCTGGTTTCGATCAACGGCGCGCGCCTGCCGGCACACGAGTTGCTGGCGTTGCTCAATCGGCTGGGCGGCAAGCACGGTGTCGGCCGCATCGACCTGGTCGAAAACCGCTACGTCGGCATGAAGTCGCGCGGCTGTTACGAGACTCCGGGCGGAACGATCCTGCTGCGCGCGCACCGCGCTATCGAGTCGATCACCCTCGACCGGGAAGTCGCGCACCTCAAGGATGACCTGATGCCGCGCTACGCCAGCATGATCTACAACGGCTACTGGTGGAGTCCGGAACGTTGCGCGCTGCAGGCCCTGATCGATCATACCCAGCAGTCGGTAAATGGCTGGGTGCGGCTGAAGCTCTACAAAGGCAACGTGATTGTCGTCGGCCGCGATTCGAAGTCCGATTCGCTGTTCGACTCGACGATCGCCAGTTTCGAGGATGACGCCGGTGCTTATGACCAGAAGGATGCCGGTGGTTTCATCAAGCTCAACGCTTTGCGGATGCGCATTGCGGCCAGGCTGGCGGGGCGGAAGCGCTAACAAGAGGAGGTGCCTCGTCATGCTCGGGCTGACGGAAGAGCAGATTTCTGATTTCGGCATGACCTTCGGGATCGGTGCCTTCATGCTCTTCATGTTGTTCATCATCGGCGAGATCGCCTGGAAATCCAAGGCCGGAAAGACGGGAACGATCGTCCTGTTCTTTGTCCTGTCATTCGGCATGCTTGGCTTCATTGCCAAGACGCTCATGGAAAGGTTCTGGGGACTGTGAAATATGTCGCAATTTGATAACGTGAACGTGGTCAAGCAGGCCAATGTCTACTTCGACGGCAAGTGTGTCAGCCACACCCTCGAGCTGCCGGACGGGAGCAGGAAAACGCTCGGCGTTATCCTGCCTTCTTCGCTGACGTTTACGACCACCGCTCCGGAAGTGATGGAGGGGGTAGGCGGTTCGTGCCGTGTTCGGCTGCAGGGTGAAGGCCAGTGGAAGGCCTATGGCGCGGGCCAGTCCTTTGCGGTGCCGGCGGACTCGTCGTTCGAGATCGCCTGCGATGACGTGTATCACTACGTTTGCCATTTCGGATAGGCTCGGCGGGCGACGCGGCTGATCGCGCCTGGATGACGGGATGACGGTCGCGGCGGCCAACCGTCGCCACCCTGCCGCAAGTTGCTGCGCTGCCAAAGCAAACTCTCAACTGGACAAGACATGCCCTCATTCGATTTTTCCTCAGAAGCCGACATGGCGGCCCTGCACAACGCCATCGACGTCACCAGGCGGGCCATCGACAATCGCTACGATTTCAAGGCAACCAGTGCCAAGGTCGAGTTGAACGAGAAGGACAAGCTGATCACCCTTCACGGGGACTCCGATTTTCAGCTTGACCAGATCAAGGACCTGCTCTTTCCGGCCATGGAGAAGAAGGAAAAGGAAAGCACCAAGCGGCTGGATAGCCAGCCGGTGCAGCGCGTCTCCGGCAACAAGGTCAAGCAGGATCTGAAAATCAAGGTCGGCATCGAGTCGGAACTCGCGAAGAAAATCGTCAAGCTGATCAAGGACTCGAAACTCAAGGTGCAGGCATCGATTCAGGGTGACGCGGTGCGGGTCACCGGCGCCAAGCGCGACGATCTGCAAGCCTGTATCGCGGCGGTCACCAAGGCGATCAGCGATTTCCCGATCAAATACGGCAATTTTCGCGACTGATCGCTGCGCACGGTGTGTGCGCCTCCAAGCGTCAGCCAGCGACACCTTCGAGCCCTGTCCGGGGCGCTTGCTTGCCGCATCTCGCGGTGCGCTTGTGCTACCCTAGGCGGTTCTTGTTCGCCATGGAAGCAAGCTGTCTGGCGTCGCCGGACCGCGGACAACCGATGAACCTGCCGTTGCGAGGCCAGATCTTGAGTGCTTTGCCGATCAGTTCGCCCCTCCGACTTGCGGTCCGGCAGCGCAAGAGCGTTTCCTGCGGGCATGGTTTTCCGCTTGGATAAGCCGGTCGAGCTGCCGGTGCCCGCGACCCGATCCGAGCTTGGCGCCCTCTCGTGGACCGAGGAGTTGCGGCGGGTGGCCGTGGCCGTCAGCAAGAAGGACCGCGGCCCAGCGGCGAATCGCCAGCGCCTGTTTTACCTCTTGCAGTGGACGCCGGACCTCCGGGGTTTCGGGGTGACCGTGAACAAGGGCCGCGACCCGGAAAGTGCCGACGAGCTGTGGAGTCTCGATCGTGCGCTGAGCAAACCACCGCGTTTCGTCACCGACGAGGATCGCGACATTCTGCGCTTGCTTTGGGCCGAGCGTTCCTTTGATACCGGCCTGCGGGTTTTTGGCCTGGGGCCGCTGCACGGTGGCGAGGTGCTGCAACTGATGGCGCAAAGTGGCCGCCTCTGCCGCAAGGACGATTTTTCGACCTTGACTCTGGCCGTAGCGCGTCCGGCTACTCTCAGCTGGCGGCTGAACGGCGACGGGCGGCGGGTTCCCCTGCTGACGCCGGAGCCGGTCGCCAGTCTGGTTGTCCCCTTGCCGGCACCCTGGTACGTCGATTCCGACCGGCGGCTGGTTGGCCCGTTGCAGGTGTCGGGTAACCCGGCGGTCGTCGCGCGCCTGTTCTCGCTGCCGCCGCTCTCGGCGACCGCCGCGGCGCTGGTGGGGGAAGCCCTGACCGAACCGGCTGGCGACTTGCCCAGCGACCCGGAAGACGCCGGTACCGGCATCCGCAACATCACCGCCGACCCCGTGCCGGTGCTCCGTCTGCAGACCTTGCAGACGCTCGGCAATCGCGGCTGGCGAGAATACCTTGCCACCTACGGGGGCGGACCTTTCGACGTCGCCTTGCCAGTTTTCCGCTACGCCGAGGTCGAAGTGAAACCCGACGACACCCGGGATTTCTCGATTCTGGCTAGCGGCGAGACGGTTCGCATCGAGCGCCAGCGAGCGCGCGAAGAGCAGTTGATGGACGTGTCGGCGGCGTCCGGTCTCGAGAAAGTCCCGGGCTACGTGCTGCAGACCTTCGGGCGACCGCCGGACAATGCGTATGGCCTGGCCTTGGAGGGCATGTGGGCCACCTTCATGCGCGACGAGTTGCCTCGCCTGCGTGGCGCTGGCTGGCAGATCGAGTTCGGCGACGACTTTCGCCATCGCCAGCTCGAGGTCGAGGCCTGGGATGCCGACCTTGTCGAGTCGGAGAATGGCTGGTTCGACCTCGACATGGGAGTCATCGTCGAAGGCCAGCGCCTGCCTCTGGCGCCGCTGCTCGCCGCGCTGTTCCGGCGAGACGGGCGCTGGCTCGACGCCAGCCTGCTGGCACAGATCGCCGACGACGAAGTGATCGAACTGGTGACGCCGAGCGGGCAGCGCGTGCGAGCGCCGGCATGGCGCTTGAAGCCGCTGGCGGCAACGCTGATCGACCTCTTCGACGGCTTTCCCGGCGGCAATACCCTGCGCCTTTCGCGTTTCGATGCCCCGCGCCTGGTGGAACTCAACGATCTCAGTCGCTGGATGTTCCGGGGACAGCGGGATGTCCTGGCGCTTGCCGACCAGTTGCGGCTGGCGCAAGGCATTGCGCACATCGATCCACCCACCGGACTGGGGCTGGAACTGCGGCATTACCAGACCGAAGGGGTGGCCTGGCTGCAGTTTCTTCGCGCCCAGAAGCTGTCCGGGATTCTGGCCGACGACATGGGATTGGGCAAGACCGCGCAAACGCTGGCCCACCTGTTGCTCGAAAAGGAAGGGGGCAGGCTGGATCGTCCGGCGCTGATCGTTCTGCCGACCTCGCTGATCTTCAACTGGAAGAACGAGGCGGCGCGCTTCGCACCGGGGCTGTCGATCCTCTCGTTGCACGGCCCCGAGCGCAAGAGCAGGTTTGCCGAGATCGCGCAGCACGACGTGGTGTTGACCACCTACCCCTTGCTCTGGCGTGATGCGGCGGAATTGACCCGGCACCGCTACCACCTGCTGATTCTTGACGAAGCGCAGACGGTCAAGAACGCGCGCAGCCAGGGCGCCGAGGTGGTCCGCAAGGTCACCGCCCGGCATCGCCTGTGCCTGACCGGAACTCCCCTGGAAAACCACCTGGGCGAACTGTGGAGTCAGTTCGACTTTCTGCTGCCCGGTTTTCTCGGCAGCAATCAGAACTTCACCAAGTACTGGCGTACGCCGATCGAAAAACAGGACGACACGGAACGTCGCGAGCTGCTCGCCCGCCGCGTTCGTCCCTTCATCCTGCGTCGCAAGAAGGAAGAGGTGGCGCGTGAGTTGCCGCCGAAAACGATTATCGTGCGCAAGGTCGAGCTCGCCGGTAGCCAGCGCGATCTGTACGAGACCGTGCGCGTGGCGATGGACGAGAAAGTCCGGGTGGAAATCGCCAGCAAGGGTTTTAGCCGCAGTCAGATCGTCATTCTCGACGCACTCCTGAAACTGCGGCAGGTCTGCTGCGACCCGCGGCTGGTCAGGGCGAAGGCCGCGCTGAAGGTCAAGGAGCGGGCCAAGCTTGATCTGCTGATGACGATGCTCCCCGAGCAGGTCGAGGAGGGGCGGCGGATCCTGCTCTTCTCGCAGTTCACCAGCATGCTGGCGCTGATCGAAAAGGAACTGAAGCTTGCCGGCATCGGCTACGTCCTGCTCACCGGCGAGACCAAGGATCGCGAGGAGGTGGTGCGCCGCTTTCAGGCGGGCGACGTGCCGGTCTTCCTGATCAGTCTCAAGACCGGCGGCGTCGGACTGAATCTGACCGCCGCCGACACCGTCATCCACTACGATCCCTGGTGGAACCCGGCGGCAGAAAACCAGGCCACCGATCGGGCCCACCGCCTCGGCCAGGACAAGCCGGTGTTTGTCTACAAGTTGATCGTCGCCGGCAGCATCGAGGAGAAGATCCTCGCCCTGCAGGAGCGCAAGGCAGAGCTGGCGGCGAGTATTCTGTCGGCTGATCATGGCGTTCGCGCCAAGTTCGGGAGCGACGACATCGCGGCGCTGTTCGCACCGCTACCTGACTGAGTCGTCCGCGCAGAGCCGGCGACCTCCGCGCCCGGATAGCGGGACTCGGGCGCTGGCGCGGTTGGCGCGCCCACTCCAGGCCGGCCAGTTGCCGGCGGCAGTTTTCGAAACCGCTCATCGCAGCAGCGTCCAGCGGCCTGCCTTCGCGGTCACCATCACCCGCGCGCGGCGAAGCTCGGCAGTGCCGGGTCGGGCCCTGGCCGCGCTGCTTGCTCCGGGGCCAGGTTATCTTCCGCCGGCGTGGTAAAATCAGAGTCTTATGGAACTCATGATCAACGGCGAAAGTCGCCAATTTCCTTCGCCGCTGACGGTGGCCGCCCTCGTCGAGGCGCTGCAGCACACCGGCAAGCGGATCGCCGTCGAATGCAACGGTGCGATCGTTCCCCGTGGCCGTCATGCCGAAACAGTTCTGGCTGACGGCGACCGGATCGAGATCGTTGTCGCCGTCGGCGGCGGCTGAGCCTCACTCGGAAGAGAACGACGCATGCACGCTGCTCTCAACGGCCTGACGATCGCCGGCAAGACCTATCGTTCCCGTCTGCTCGTCGGTACCGGCAAGTACAAGGATTTCGCCGAGACGCGGGCAGCGATCGACGCCTCTGGCGCCGAGATCGTCACCGTCGCCATCCGGCGCACCAACATTGGCCAGAATGCCGGCGAGCCGAACCTGCTCGACGCGCTGCCGCCGTCGCAGTTCACGATTCTGCCGAATACCGCCGGCTGCTATACCGCTACCGACGCGGTGCGCACCCTGCGTCTGGCACGCGAACTGCTTGATGGTCACCCACTGTGCAAATTGGAGGTGCTTGGCGACCCGAACAATCTGTTCCCGAACATGCCGGAAACGCTGAAGGCTGCGGAAACGCTGGTCAGCGAGGGTTTCGAGGTGATGGTCTACTGTGCCGACGACCCGATCCAGGCCAGGATGCTCGAGGAGATCGGCTGCGTCGCGGTGATGCCGCTGGCTTCGCTGATCGGCTCCGGAATGGGTATCGTCAACCCGTGGAACCTGCGCCTGATCATCGACAACGCCAAGGTGCCGGTGCTGGTCGACGCCGGCGTCGGCACCGCTTCAGACGCGGCGATCGCCATGGAGCTGGGTTGCGACGGGGTGCTGATGAATACCGCCATCGCGCACGCCCGCGATCCGTTGCTGATGGCCAGCGCGATGAAGCAGGCAGTCGAGGCGGGGCGTGCGGCATTCCTCGCCGGCAGGATGGCGCGCAAGTTCTATTCGGCCGATCCTTCGTCGCCGACCACCGGCTTGATCGGTTCGTAGCCGTGGACGGTCAGCAGGCCGATAGCGCCGCCGCGCGGCCGGCGCATATCCGCAGTTACGTCCGCCGCCAGGGTCGCGTGTCGAGTGCCCAGCAGCGCTACCGTGAAGCGATGATGGCCAGCATCGGCGTTCCGTACGTGGCGGCGCGTCTCGATCTCGACGCGCTGTTCGGACGCGCGGCGCCGCGGATTCTGGAGATTGGCTTCGGCATGGGCGAGACATCGGCGGCGATCGCCGCCGCGCACCCCGAGAACGACTACCTCGGGATCGAAGTGCACACCCCGGGCGTCGGCAGCCTGTGCAAGCTGGTCGCCGAAATGGGCCTGACCAACCAGCGCATCGTCCAGCACGACGCGGTCGAGGTGCTGCGCGAGATGATTGCCCCGGCGACGCTGGCCGGGGTGCACGTCTTCTTCCCCGATCCGTGGCCGAAGAAGCGCCACCACAAGCGGCGCTTGCTGCAGCCGCCACTGGTCGGCTTGTTGGCCAGCCGCTTGCGGCCGGGCGGCTATCTTCACTGCGCGACCGACTGGCAGGACTATGCGCAGCAGATGCTGTCGGTCCTGTCGTCCGAAGCGTTGCTGGAAAATACCGCCAGCGACTTCGCGCCGCGCCCTGGGCACCGCCCGCAGACGAAGTTCGAGCAACGCGGCCTGCGACTCGGGCACGGCGTCTGGGATCTGGTCTTTCGCCGTCGAGCCGGTTCAGTCCACCAGCCGGAAGGGGACCAGCAGGATGAACTCGCGTGAATGCGCCCAGTTGATCTTGCCCATCGCCCAGGCGGCCTTCACGGCGGCCTTGTCGAGGATCGCATGGCCGCTGCTGCTGGCGATGTTGATGTCGGTGATCTGGCCGTCTGCGCTGACCGTAAGAATCAGGCGAACCTCGCCTTCGATGCCGCGGGCGACGGCTTCCGGCGGATAGTACAGGTGTTCGGAGAGTTTTCGCTGTGCCGCCGCAACTTCGCGCTTGGGAACGGCAGTCGGCTGCGAGCGGTGGGCAACGCCGGAGGTCCGGGGTGGTCTGGCGGCAACGGCTGCCTTGGCGCTTTCGAGGGTGTTTTTCAGCAGCGCTTCGTCGCTGGCAACCGCTGGCTTGAGTGGCAGACGCAGGGTCACCTGCAGCGGTGGCTGCGCTGGCGGCGTGTTGCGCTGGAGGGCTTCCGGAAGGAGCAGGCTGGCGTGCAGGGCGAGCGATAGCGCGAGGGCAAGGATCAGGCGGGACGGCATCAGCCCGACATTGTGAACCAAAACCGTGCAACACGACACCGCGCCGCCGCCGTCGCAAGCCTGCCTGCCCGTTACCGATTGGAGGACCTTGTGAAGCATTTCGTGAAACAGCTGCTGCGGCAACTGCTCGGTAGTCCTGGCAGAGTGCTGTTGCTGACCGTCGTCTTGCTGGCTGGCCCGGTGCGGGCACAGCTACCGCCGTCGGTGCCCGACCCGATTACCTTCGGCTACGCCGTCGAGCGCGGCGACCTGCGAACGGTGACCCGCTGGCTCGACCAGGGACTGGACCCGGAGTACCAGGCCGCCCAGGTCGGCACCGGTCTGATGGTTGCCGCCTGGCATGGCAGGATCGAGATGATGGCTCTGTTCGTCGAACGCGGCGCCGATGTCCGGCGTACCAATCGCAACGGCGAGCAGGCACTGCAACTGGCGGCCTGGGGCGGGCATCGCGAAGCGGTCAACTGGCTGCTGGAGCACGGCGCGCCGCTGGATCGCCAGGGCAACAACTGGGGGGCGCTGCATTATGCGGTGTTCAACGGTCACCAGACGCTGGCCGAAGAGCTGATCGCCCGTGGCGCCAACGTCAATGCCCGCTCGCCGAACCTGTCGACGCCGTTGATCCTGGCCGCCCGCGAAGGTCGCGACGGGATGGCGCGGCTGTTGCTCGAAGCGGGGGCCAATCCGAAGTCACAGAACGACTGGGGCGATACGCCGTTGACCATCGCCATGCGCTACGACCATCTGCGGCTGGCGAAGATGATTTCATCGCCGGAGGAGTTTGAAATTGCGGTCAAGGCGCCGAAGGAGAGTTTTGGCGAAGCGCATCGTTCGGCAGCGGTGCCCAGCGAGATCGACGAGATCCTGAAGGAGATTCGCGCCGCCGAAGCCGAAGGGAGGCCGAGCGAGGCCTTGCACAAGAAGCTCCAGGCCACCGCCAACGCCTTGCGGCGCGCCAGTCCCCCGCCGCTCGCGGCACGCCAGATGCCGCGCCCCTACGTGCCGCCGTCAATGGTCATCACCGCTCGCCGCGGGCGGCCCGGTGCCGAGCGCGCGCAGCTGATGGTCGATGGCCAACCCGCTGGGCAAGCCGGTGCGTCGACCGCCGCGGGCGGCCCCGCCGGCGCTGGGGGCAAGGCGGCGAACCGGCCCTCCAGCGAGCAAAGCGCTGCCGCCGCGCAGGTTTCCGATCTGCTGCGCCAGATTCGCCTCGCCGAGGCCCAGGGGCAGCCCGCCGACGAACTCAGGCAACAGCTTTACCAGGCCGTTGCCCGCATGCAGAAGTAGTCACTGCCGGCCTGGCGACGCTGCCCGCTGTCTTCCTTCCGGGTCAGGCCCGTTCGACGAGGAAGCGTTCGAGCAGTTGATTGAGAAAGCGCCGACCGCGATCGCTGGGTGCGATACGCTGCAGTTGGCGCTCGACCAGGCCGTCGCGTTCGGCCTGTCGCAGTTCACGCTCGATGCTGAGCAGAGGCAAGGAGGTGCGCCGTTCGAACAAGGGTGCATCGAAGCCCTGCAGCAGGCGCAGCGCGTTGAGCATGAATTCGAACGGCAGGTCGCGCGCGGCGACGGCGAACTCTTCCTGGAGCGGGTTTCCGGCGGCGACCTGGGCCAGGTACTGCTCGGGACGCTTCCAGCGCATTTGCCGGAGCACGCGATCGTGCAGCGTCAGCTTGCTGTGCGCGCCGGCACCGATCCCCAGGTAATCGCCGAACTGCCAGTAGTTGAGATTGTGCTGGCAGTGATGGCCGGCGCGGGCGAAAGCCGAGGTTTCGTAGTGCTGGTAGCCGGCCGCAGCCAGCCTGCTCTCGATGGCGTCCTGCATGTCGGCACAGCTGTCGGGATCGGGCAGCGTTGGCGGACTGGCGGCGAAAGCGGTGTTCGCTTCGATGGTCAGCTGATAGCACGACAGGTGTGGCGGCGCGAAGGACAGCGCCGCGTCGATGTCCGCCAGCGCCTCGGTGACGCTCTGCCCGGGCAGCCCGTAGATCAGGTCGAGGTTGAAGTTGGCGAAGTGGCTGGCGGCGGTGGCGACCGCCTGGCGAGCCTGCCGAGCGTCGTGCGCACGGCCGAGCGCCTTGAGGTGCCGTGGGTTGAAACTCTGGATGCCGATCGACAGGCGATTGATGCCGGCGGCTCGAAAGGCAGCGAATTTGCCGGCTTCAGCACTGGCCGGATTGGCCTCCAGGGTGATTTCGGCGTTCGGCAGCAAGGGCAGGCGGCTGCGCAGGGCGGCCAGCAGGTGGTCGACGCCGTCGCCGGAGAGCAGGCTGGGCGTGCCGCCGCCAAGAAAAACGCTATCGACCCGGCGCCCCCAGATCGTCGGCAGGGCGCATTCGAGGTCGGCGACCAGCGCCGCCAGGTAGTCGTCCTCGGGGATCACCGCCGGCGCTTGAACGTCGGTGCCGGATGCGGGCAGCGGATGCGAGTTGAAGTCGCAGTACGGGCACTTCTGCACGCACCAGGGAATGTGCACATAGAGCGACAGCGGCGGCGGTGTTCGGAACTGGATTTCGCGGCGCGCCGCTGGCCCGGAGCGCGGTGCCGGGATCAGTGGGATGACCTTGCCTCGCCAGGGCTCGGGCATCAGCGACGCGCCAGCAGCCGTTCGACGAGCCGGGCAAGCGCCTGGCCGCGGTGCGAGCGGCGGTTCTTTTCGGCGGCGTCGAGTTCGGCCGAACTGCGGTCGAGTTCGCGGACGTAGAACAGGGGGTCGTAGCCGAAGCCGTCCTGGCCACGCGCCGCCCGCAGAATTTCGCCGTGCCATTCACCCTCGGCGATGATCGGTTGCGGGTCGTCGGCGTGGCGAACAAAGACGATCACGGCGACGAAGTGCGCCGTGCGCTGGTCATTCTCGCCGAGTTCACCGAGCAGTTTTTGGTTGTTGCGAACATCCGACTTCGGTTCGCCGGCGTAGCGTGCCGACTGCACGCCCGGCGCGCCGCCCAGGGCGTCGACACAAAGCCCGGAATCGTCGGCGAGAGCTGGCAGACCGGTCAGCAGCGATGCGTGGCGAGCCTTGGTCAGGGCATTCTCGACGAAGGTGCAATACGGCTCTTCGACCTCGGGAACGCCGAGTTCGCCCTGGGTAACCAGTTCCCAGCCGAGCGGCGCGAGAATCGCGTCGAGTTCCTTCAGTTTCTTGGCGTTGTTCGAAGCAAGGACCAGTTTCATAGTGACAGCGACGCTTTCTGGTGGCTGATCAGCCGGCCGATGCCGGCGTCGGCCAGGTCGAGCAGTTCGCTCATCTGGCCGCGTGTAAAGGGCTCGCCTTCGGCCGTTCCCTGCACCTCGACGATGCCGCCACCGCCGGTCATCACCACATTCATGTCGGTGTCGCAGTTCGCGTCCTCGGCGTAGTCGAGGTCGAGCACCGCCAGCCCGTTGTAGATCCCCACCGAGACCGCGGCGACGTGATCACGCAAGGGGTTGGCGGCAATCCTGCCCTTGCTCAGCAGTTGTTCGCAAGCGTCGTTGAGCGCCAGCCAGGCGCCGGT
>DPSD01000711.1 GCA_003538495.1 Accumulibacter sp. | reverse complement strand
GGCGCTATTTTCTGGAACGATTCCAGCAGGGGGAGGCTCGCGTGTTGTGTAATCATAGTGTGCTGACCACCGGCTTCGACTCTCCCAGGACCGATATGGTATTGATCGCTCGTCAGGTGATGAGCCCGGTGCGCTACATGCAGATGGTCGGACGTGGATTGCGCGGAGAGAAGAACGGCGGCACTGCACGCTGCCGGATCGTCACCGTCCTCGACAATCTGGGGAGATTTGGCGACAAACACCCTCATCATTTCTGTGCCAAGTTCTTTCCCCTGCCGAACGTGTGATCTCCGCCGATTCACGCCCTATCCTCCTGCGGCCCTCCGTCCAAGTCATCATAGATCGCACCTCGACACTCCCACGAATTTACTCACTTCGTGCTCACCAACCGGAGCCACCGCAAGGTGCCGTGATTGCCCATGACAGTGACGGCCGGCACGGCAAGCTGGTGAGTGCGAAGCCAGCCAGCTTGTGCTGACGGAGATGGCGGGAGCGGTTGCCGTCGTTGAGGCGATCAGATCAACAGCGCGAGCCATAACACAGGCAATCGGACTCGCGGCGATTGCCGAGGAAGCGTTCGAGGATCTCTCGGGTCGCCGCCGACATCCTGCCGCTGAGCGTCAGGTCGTCCTGATCGAAGTACTGCAGGGCCGCTGCGTCGTCTCCGGCGAGCGGTGTTCCGGATGCGGAGGCGTGGAAGACGTGGTGCCAATTGGTCTGCGACTCGTGGCTGAACAGGAATTGCAGCGAGTCCGCGATCAGGCAGGTTTCTTCGGCGAGTTCGCGGGCGGCGGCGTGCAGGCCCGATTCCTGCGGATTGATGCCGCCTCCTGGCAGCAGGATCAGTCCGCCGCGGTTTTCAACCAGCAGGATTTTGCCGTCGACCTCGACGATGACGGTGGCTCGTTGTCGCTTCATGTGGGTACTCTCGTGGGGCGGGAAGTGTTCGGGGAAGGTGACCCTGCCGATCGCGTCGCGGCGCCTGCCGGGAGCGGGCAGCGCGGCCACGTCGCCGCCGGTGGGCTACGCTACGCCATCAGCCGCACGCGAGGGCCTTGCTATCGACCGCGACCAGTGCTTTCGCCTGGTTGACGTCGCTGGCACGGCCGCAGGCGTAGAGGCAGCAGGCGAGTTGATCGGCGATCGGGGTCGGCAGCGGGGCTTCGCCGGCGAGCACGCCGCGCATCCAGACGACTGTCGCGCTGGCGTCGCAGGTCTCGGGCAGTTGCGGCAGCACGCGGAGGCTGTCGCGCTCGGCTTCGAAGAGGACTTCGCTGATGCCGTCGTGCAGGTGCTCGATCACTGGCCGGCGTTTGGGGTTGGCAAAGGGTTCGCCTTCGGTGCCACGCAGCAACAGCGCATGCGCGCCGCCGATGGTCAGGATGGTGCGCATGCTGGTGATGTAGTCGGGGTGGGTCGCTGCCGCGAGCAGCAGCGAGTTCCCGTGGAACGGGTCGAGCATCTTGACCAGACTGTGCGCGCTGTTGCGCAGGCCGAGACGGCTGCGCAGGGCCAGCTGTCGGTCGAGGCCCGGAGCGAGCAGTGGCAAGGGCAGGTAGGCCAGACCGCCGTCATCCATCGCCAGCTGCGCCTGCGCAACGCTGGTACAAGGGGGCACGCCGAACGCGGTGAAAATCTGCTCGCTGGTGACTCGCCCATAGTCGTCGCTGAGGCCGTGCACCAGCACCGGCACGCCGAAGCGCTGCAGCAGCAGGGTCAGCAGAGGCGTCAGATTGGCGCTCCGGCGGGCGCCATTGTAGGTCGGGATGACGATCGGGCGGAGCGGCCCGGCCGGGCGTTGCAGCGCCGGCAGGCGTTCGTTGGCTGCGGCCAGAAAGCCGGCCATCTCGTCTACCGTTTCGGTCTTCATGCGCAGGGCGATGGCAATGGCACCCTGTTCGAGTTCCGGCACCTGGCCGTCGAGAATCGCGCCGTAGAGCTGCAGTGCATCGGCCCGCGAGATGTCGCGGGCGCCTTCGGCACCGCGCCCGATTTCCCTGATCAACGCCGCCAAATCCATGCAGTCCCAGCCTCCTTCGGTGCGGTGCTCAGGCTGGCTGCGCGCTGGCGGCAGTCTCGGCCTGACTGGCGATGATCTGCCGCAGTTGCGGCAGACACGAGCCGCAGAAGGTACCGCATTTCCGCTTTTCCTGCAGCAGCGCCAGCGTCGCGCCGGCGCCGACGTCGGCGATGATCTGCGCTTCGCTGACGTCGGCGCAGTTGCAGACGGTGCGGCTGCGCTGTGGCAGCTTGCCGGGTCGCCTGCCGATCGGTGCGACCGCCCAGCGGATCAGCGCGGGGTCGAGCCCGGAGTCGCCATCGTTGGCCTCGTCGGCCATCACCTCCTTGAGCCAGGACTGCGCCTGCGTCTCGCCGGCCAGACGAACGCCGATCAACTTGCCGTCCGGGGCGACCGCGCGCTTGCTGATCTGGCGGCGTTGATCGGCATAGACGATCGCCGCATGCTCGGCGCCGAGACCGAACAGGGCGTCGATCTGCAGCAACCGGTTTTCCGGTAGCGCTTCCGCATGCGCCGCGCGGAAGACCACCAGCGGCTGGTCGCGGCCGTAGAGGCCGACGGTGGCGAAGGTGAATTCGGGCAGCAGCTCGCGCGCCTTGGCGAGCAGGCGAAGGGCTGCCAGTTCGCCGGCGCCGGTCTTGCGCAGAATCACCAGTTGCCAGGGCAGATCGGCCTTTTCGACGGCGACGGCGGCGTGCTTGAGTTCGGGTTGCTGCGAGAAGGGGTCGCAGGTCGACAGCGTCAGCGCGTTGACGCCAGCGCTGTTCATGAACTGGCTGCCCCAGTGCATCGGCAGCCACGCGCGGCCACGCACCAGACCGGCGTCCGCTTGGACGCGCACGTGCACGTCGCCGCGCGGGTTGGCCACCCGTACCAGGTCGCCGCCGGCGAGGCCGCGCTGGCGCAGGTCGGCGGGGTGCATCGAGAGCAGCGGTTCGTCGTCGAGATTGAACAGTCGGGCGACGGTGCCGGTGCGGCTCATGCCGTGCCACTGATCGCGCAGGCGGCCCGACAAGAGGGCGATCGGGTGGGCGGCGTCGGTGGCTTCGGCGGTCGGCCGGTGGTCGACCTTGACGAAGCGGGCGCGGCCGCCAGGTGTCGGGAACACGCCGTCGGTGTACAGGCGCCGACGGCCGCTGCTGGCGCCCTCGGGCAGTGGCCACTGCTGCGGGCCGGCCTCGTCGAGCAGGGCATAGCTGATGCCGGTGATGTCGAGGTCGCGCCCGCGGGTGCTTTCGCGATGCTCGTTGAAGATCGCCTCGGGTCCGCTGTAGGGGAACAGCTGCCCAGTCAGCGGGTGTTCGAGCCGGGCGCCGAGCCGGCGCGCGAAGTCTACGACGATCTCCCAGTCGGGTCGCGCCTCTCCCGGTCGGGCGACCGCCGGCGTCAGGTGGGTGATGCAGCGCTCGGAGTTGGTGACCGTCCCTTCCTTTTCTCCCCATGTCGTCGCCGGCAGCATCAGGTCGGCGTAGGCAGCGGTGTCGGTGTTGCCGTACGCCTCCTGCAGGACGACGAAATCGGCGGCCTGCAGCGCCGCGCGAACTTCGTTCTGGTCGGGCAGCGAGTGCGCGGGGTTGGTGCACGCGATCCACACGGCCTTGATTTCGCCGCGCTTGAGCGCTGCGAAGAGTTCGACCGCCGCCTTGCCGGGCTGCGCGGGTACCGACGGCACGCCCCACAAGCGCGCCACTTCGGCGCGGTGTTCGGGGTTGGCCAGGTCGCGGTGCGCGGAAAGCAGGTTGGCCAGGCCGCCGACTTCGCGGCCACCCATCGCATTCGGCTGGCCGGTCAGCGAGAACGGGCCGGCGCCCGGGCGACCGATCTGTCCGGTGGCCAGATGCAGGTGGATCAGCGCCGCGTTGTTGTGCGTCCCGTGCGCTGACTGGTTGAGCCCCTGGCAGTACAGCGACAGCGCCGCTGCGGCCTTGCCGAACCAGCGTGCGGCCTGGACGATCTCGGCCTCGGCGAGCGCGCAGATTTCGGCAACGACCGCTGGCGGGTAGGCGGCAACGCTCTCTTCGAGTGCGGCAAAGCCCTCGGTATGGGCGGTGATGTAGTCGCGATCGACCAGTTCCTCGGCCAGCAGCACGTGCAGCAGGCCCATGTAGAGCGCGATGTCGGTGCCCGGCTTGAGCGGCAGGTGCAGGTCGGCGATCTCGGCGGTTTCGCTGCGGCGCGGATCGATGACGATGATCCGCAACTCCGGATTGGCGGCACGTGCATCCTCGATGCGGCGGAAGACGATCGGATGCGCGACCGCCGGGTTGGCGCCAGCGATCAGCAGGCAGTCGGTGAGCGCGATATCCTCGTAGCAGCACGGCGGCGCGTCGGCGCCTAGCGTCTGTTTGTAGCCGGCCACCGCCGAGGACATGCACAGGCGCGAGTTGGTATCGACATTGTTGGTGCCGATCAGTCCCTTGGCCAGCTTGTTGAAAACGTAGTAGTCCTCGGTGAGCAGTTGCCCGGAAATGTAGAAAGCGACGCTGTCGGGACCGTGCGCGGCGATGACCTCGGCGAATCGCTCGGCGGCATGCGTCAGCGCCTCGTCCCAGCCGACACGCTGGCGCGGCAGATGGCGTTGCCGGCGCAGTTCGGGGTACAGCAGGCGATAGTCGGGACGCGCCGTGAGATGCAGCGACGCGCCCTTGGTGCACAGACGACCGGCGTTGGCCGGATGGTCGGGGTCGCCGCGCACGCCGACGATCTGCCCGCCGTCGGTTTCGATCAGCAGCCCGCAGCCGACGCCGCAGTAACAACAGGTGGACTTGACTGGCTTGTTCATGGTTTTTTTTGCTCCGCTCCTGCTGGTGCAAAGCAACAGCTGTGCCAAGACGGAAAATCGGCGCCTTGGCGGGTGGCCTGGGGTGGTGTCTGGCAATGGCGCCTGGCACTGGCGCCTTGTCTTGGTGCGCCGCAACGCCTGGCCGCCTCAATGCGGGGCGGCGACCAGGCGCACTGCAGGCGTTCCGCGAGGCGTGTGCCCGGTGCGGCGAGAGAAGCCATCCGCTGCGCAGAGCGCAGTTCGACCGGTCGGGTTCGTTCCCCTGATGGCGGCGGCAAGCCGTCACAAGAGCGTTTGGGCGCGAAGAATAACGCCCTGCTTGCATTGTCCATACTAGAGTGTGTTGACATTCAAGCGACGCCGGAATGCTCAGCGCCCCCCCCTCGGTCCATCGAACGAGCGCGGCATCGAGGCCAAGGGTGACCGCTATCAGTCGATTGCCTATGAACTTTCGCGCAGCCACGCGTGTCGTGGCGCTTCGCTGACATTGGGCAACGTCTGCTGCTGATCAGGTTTGAGAATGACACGGGGAACTCACAGAGCGCAAACCGTTTAAAATTCAATCGGTTAACAAGGGGCTGTTCACCTTGCTGATTTTATGGTTATATCCTGACTTTTGGGCGGAGTCAGGATGGCACGCGTGGTCTTACGTGACGATCAGTTTGAACGCATTGCGGCATTGTTGCCGGGCAAAGTCGGAGATCCTGGCCGTACGGCCGCCGATAATCGCCTGTTTGTCGAAGCCGTATTGTGGATTGCGCGGACCGGGAGCCCATGGCGTGATCTGCCGCCGGAGTTCGGACCCTGGAACGCGGTCTATCAGCGCTTTGCCCGCTGGTCGCGTCGGGGAGTCTGGCATCGCCTCTTCGCACACCTGGCCCAGGAGGCGGATTTCGAAGAGGTGTTCCTCGACGCCACCATCGTCCGCGCTCATCAGCATGCCGCGGGCGCACCAAGGAAGAAGGGGGAGCAAGCACTCGGGCGATCTCGCGGCGGACTGAGTACGAAGATTCACGCCTTGGTTGAAGGGCTGGGTTTGCTCGCCCGCTTTCAGCTCACCGGGGGGCAGGCCGGCGACAGTCCGCAAGCGCTGCCATTGCTACAAGACCTGCAACCAGGCTCTGTCAGCGCCGATAAGGCCTACGACACCGACCAGATCCTCGAACACCTCGCCGTCAACAACATCGAGGCCGTGATACCGCCGCGAAGCAATCGTCTCGTCCAACGGCCGTTCGATAAGCATCTTTACAAGAATCGCAACCTAGTCGAGCGCTTCTTCTGCCGCATCAAGCAATTTCGACGTATCGCTACACGCTACGACAAACTCGCCGAGCGTTTCGCTTC
>DPSD01000543.1:1842-3372 GCA_003538495.1 Accumulibacter sp. | reverse complement strand
GAAAAAACTCCCCCGCGCCGCGATGCGCGAGGATCGCTTCGCCCAGAATTCGCGTCAGCAATGCCATTGGGATCCTTTCGTCCCGCTGTTGACTGCTCAGCGACCTTCAGCACGCTCTGGCGCAGGCTAACTCGCGCCTTGAGGTGCTCCAGCGTAGGGCAGAGCCCTGGCATCAGGTCGGCAAGAATTCCAATCGCGGAATTTGGGTTGCTTCCCGAGCTTGACTCGGCAGTGCTCGGCATTCGACAATGCCGGGATTGCTCGCCGCCCGTACCAGACACCAAGGGAGCTGCGGTAAGTGTGGCGGAACGTGTTGGGCGGACGCTGGTCGTTTGGCTAGAGGCAGCTCCGTTTCCGGTTCGGCACTCGGGCGCCCAAGAGGCTTTCGCTGCGCAGCTATCGGGCCGGGTCTTCCCGTGACGATGTCGGGTGGCAAGGATCGACGTCGCCATGGACCAGTAGCGCGACATCGCGTGATGTCGCGATATTTTTTTGGGGGTAAAAATGCAAATCGAAGGTAGCGTATTTTTGGTAACGGGAGCAGGTTCCGGACTGGGCGCGGCAACGGCGAGCAATCTGGTGAGCGCTGGTGGAAAAGTCGTCATTGTTGACGTGGACGCAGCCGCCGGTGAGGCGCAGGCAGCGCAACTCGGCGCCAACGCGCGCTTTGCGAAGACCGATGTGACCGATGAGGCCAGCGCGCGTGCCGCCGTCGATCTGGCGGTCAAGGAGTTCGGTGGGTTGCACGGACTGGTCAACTGCGCCGGTGTTGCACCGCCCAAGAAAGTGCTGGGCCGCGATGGACCACACGACCTGTCTACTTTTGCGCGGGTGGTGAGCATCAACCTGGTCGGAACCTTCAACATGATCCGTCTGGCAGCCGAGGCGATGAGCAAGAACCAGCCGAACGAGGGCGGCGAGCGCGGCGTCATCGTCAACACCGCTTCGGTTGCTGCTTTCGATGGTCAGATTGGCCAGGCCGCCTATGCCTGTTCGAAGGCTGGCGTAGTGGGTCTGACCTTGCCGGTAGCGCGCGAAATGGCCGCTCACGGGATCCGTGTGGTGACCATCGCTCCAGGAATCTTCGAAACGCCGATGCTCAAGGGCCTGCCGCAGGCAGCACAGGATTCGCTGGGCCAGATGGTGCCGTTCCCATCGCGTCTGGGCAAGCCCGCCGAATACGCGGCGCTGGTGCAGCACATCTGCGAGAACGGCTACCTGAATGGCGAAGTGATCCGCCTAGATGGCGCCATCCGGATGGCGTCCAAGTAATCGACGTAGTTCTGGCCCGCGGCCAGTCGCAAACTTCAATTCGGCAGTAGCCGTTGCAATAAAGGAGCGCAGAATGAGTGAGTCAGTTGTCATTGTAGGTGCCAAACGAACACCCGTAGGGGCCTTCCAGGGCCAATTTTCGGCCGTCACCGCGCCGCAACTCGGCGCCGTCGCGATCAAGGCCGCCGTTGAGCAGGCTGGCGTCAAAGTCGAGGACATCGACGAGGCCCTGATGGGCTGCTGCCTGATGGCCGGTGT
>DPSD01000543.1:1454-1602 GCA_003538495.1 Accumulibacter sp. | reverse complement strand
CTGATGGGCTGCTGCCTGATGGCCGGTGTACGTCAGGCGCCAGCGCGCCAGGCGGTACTCGGCGCAGGTTTGCCGACGTCGGTGCCGTGCACCACCTTGACGAAGATGTGCAGCTCGGCCCAGAAGACGGTCATGATCGCGCACGACG
>DPSD01000543.1:0-1161 GCA_003538495.1 Accumulibacter sp. | reverse complement strand
CATGATCGCGCACGACGAACTGCTGGCGGGTTCGGTCAATATCGCCATCGCCGGCGGTATGGAGTCGATGACCAATGCGCCGCACGTGCTTACCAGCGCCCGCTCGGGTTATCGTCTGGGCAATGGCGTGCTTCACGATCACATGTTCCTCGACGGCCTCGAGGACGCCTACGAGCAGGGCAAGCCGATGGGCGTGTTTGCCGAACTGTGCGTGGACAAGTACGCGTTCTCCCGTGAAGCGATGGACGCTTTTGCCGTCGAATCGGTGACGCGTGCGCAGAACGCCGTCACCAGTGGCGTCTTCAGGGACGAAATCGCGCCAGTTACGGTCAGCACCCGCAAGGGTGACGTCGTGGTTGATTCCGACGAAACGCCGATGAAGTGCGACGCGTCGAAGATTTCCAAGCTGAAGCCAGTGTTCAAGCGGGACGGAGCGGTCACACCCGCCAACTCGTCGTCCATTTCGGACGGCGCCGCAGCATTGGTCATGATGCGCGAGTCGGATGCCAAGGCCGCCGGGCTCACGCCGCTGGCACGGATTGCCGGGCATACGACCTTTGCGCACGAGCCCTCGTGGTTTACCACCGCGCCGGTGTTTGCCTTTCAGAACCTCCTGAAGAAACTCGGTTGGCAGGCCGAGGAGGTCGACCTGTGGGAAATCAACGAGGCCTTCGCGGCGGTGACCATGGCGTCGATGCACGACCTCAAACTGTCGCACGACAAAGTCAACGTCAATGGCGGCGCTTGCGCGCTTGGCCATCCGATCGGCGCCACCGGGTCACGGATTCTGGTGACCCTGCTCTACGCACTCAAGGCGCGTGGCCTCAAGCGCGGTATCGCCGGCCTGTGCGCCGGTGGCGGTGAAGCGACCGCGATTGCCATCGAAGTTCTCTGATCGAGTTGTCAACGAGCATTTCCGCCCCGCTGACCTCAGGTTGCGGGGTGGGCGAGGAGCGAAGCAGATGTTGATCGACAAGAAGCACATAGGCATGAAGGTGCCGCCACACGCGGTCACCCCGACGGCGTGGCAACTGAAGTGGTTCGCCAAGGCGACGGGTGAAACCAACCCCATCTACTTCGACGAAGAAGCCGCCAGGAAGTCGGGGTTGCCGGGCGTTCTGGTCCCTCCGACCTTCTTTTTCTGCATGGACATGGACAAGG
>DPSD01000606.1 GCA_003538495.1 Accumulibacter sp. | reverse complement strand
CTCGACTTGCAGCTGACGCGCCAGACGCGGCCAATCGCCGCCAGTAATGAACAATGGTTTGGAGGCGACATCGGAAAGCGTCCCGGCGGCAAGGCGTGCGGTGACCAGCACGGTCAAGGCCTGGGTATGCATCACCGGCCGACCGCTGCGCGGGTCAAGCAGATGACAGTAGCGGCGGCCGTCGACCTCGAAATAACGTTGGTAGTCGCCCGAAGTGCCGACCGCCTCGCCGTCGTCGAGTTCGAGCGTCGCCAGTGGACCCGGCTGCCGCGGATGCTGGATGCCGACCCGCCAGCGCTGGCCGTTCTTGCTGCCCAGCGCCAGGACATTGCCGCCGATGTTGATCAAGGCGTTATCGACCCCCTGCGCCTTCAGGATGCTCGCCGCACGGTCGAGGGCAACGCCCTTGAGGTAACCGCCAAAATCGAGTGCCACCTCGCGCTGGCGACTGCTGATCTCGGTGCCTTCGACCTGCAGGTCGGCGATTCCCGGCCGGACAGCTCGCCACGCGGCCAGCGCGCCGGCATCGGGAAGCGCCGCCGGCAGGTCGTCGGACTGAAAGCCCCAGAGGCCGATCAGGCGACCGATGCCGGGGTCGAAAAGGCCTTCGCTGGCGCTCGCCAGACGCTGCGCTTCGCCGATCAGGGCAGCCATCTCGGACGTCACCGCTTGTTGTCTACCGGTGGCGATGGATTGATTCAGCACGCTCAGCTCGGACGGCTGCCAGGCGTGGTAGCTGCGATGCAGGCGGTCGAACTCGCGCAGCACCGCGGCGGTTGCCGGACGCGCCACCGCCTCCGGCAACCCGGCAATCAACACTTCGACACGGGTACCGAAGACGAAAGCTTGCTGCTGATGCAGCGGCGCCTTGCCGCAGGCGGCCAGACCCCAGACCAGAACGAGCAGCAGAACTAGGCGGCGGCCGCGCACGCACGTTCCAGCGCGACGACGAACAGTTCGGCGGCGTCGTAACCGGTCTGCTCGGCGATCTCGACGATGCACGTCGGGCTGGTGACATTGATCTCGGTCAGCCAGTCGCCGATCACGTCGAGACCGACCAGCAGCAGGCCACGGGCCGCCAGCACCGGCGCCAGGGTACCGGCAATTTCCCGGTCGCGGGCGGTCAACTCGCGCGCCACGCCGCGGCCGCCAGCCGCCAGATTGCCGCGCGTTTCGCCGGCTTTGGGAATTCGCGCCAGACAGTAGGGAACGACTTCACCGCCGACGATCAGGATCCGCTTGTCGCCGTCGGCGATCTCGGGAATGTAGCGCTGCGCCATGATCGTTCGCGCACCATTGTGGGTCAGCGTTTCGACGATCACGTTGCGGTTAGGGTCATCATGACGAACGCGAAAGATCTCGCTGCCGCCCATGCCGTCGAGCGGTTTCAGGATGGTGTCGCGCTCGACGTCTACGAAGGCGTGGATCAGGGCCGGGTCGCGGGCGACCACGCCCGGCACGCCAAACTGCGCGAACTCGGCGACCGACAACTTCTCGGAATGATCCCGCAGCGCCCGCGGCCGATTGAAGACGCGCGCACCCTCGGCCTCGGCACGTTCTAGCAGCCAGGTGGTGGTGACGTATTCGGCGTCGAAAGGCGGATCCTTGCGCATCAGCACGGCGGCGAAATCGCGCAGCGCGACGACGTGGCGATCGACCTCGACGAACCAGTCGTGGTCGTCGGTGAGCATTTCCAGATGCACCGCTTCGGCACACACGCCATGCAGCGCCGACCAGTGAATCGCTCGCTGCTGCACCACCCAGATCGCGTGCCCGGCGGCCTGCGCGGCGCGCATCAGCGCAATGCTGGTGTCCTTGTAGGCCTTCAGCGACGGCAGCGGATCGACAATAAACGCTATGCGCATATCAGGTGCTCCGGCAGTGGGGCGGTGCGTTCGAGTTCGAGCGAGGCGGCGAGCTGCGCCAGGCGGGCAACCACACCGTAGGCGTAGAAGCGGTTCGGAGCGGCATCCGGATTCTGGCACTGATCGGGCAGCGAACAGCTGGTCTCGAAAGCCAGCGGCTCGAAGTGCATCCCCGGCGCGTTCAGGTTTTCGTCCCGGCCGCGCCCGCCATGCACACGATAGAAGCCACCGACGACAAAGCGGTCGATCATGTACACCACGGGCTCGGCGACTCCGGCCTGCGCGCCGCTGCCGACCTGCTCGTAGGTGTGCACGCCCTCCTGGATGATCACCTGCGAAACGGTCATCCCCTCCTTGATGACCGACATCTTGTTGCGCTGCTTGCGATTCAGGGCAACCACCTGCGAGGCATCCTTGACCGTCATCACACCCATCCCGTAGGTGCCGGCGTCGGCCTTTACGACCACGTACGGCGTCTCATCGATGGCGTACTGCTGGTACTTCTCGCGGATCAACCCGAGTACGGCATCGACGTTGGCGGCCAGGCATTCCTCACCCTGGCGGTCGTGAAAATTGACCGCCTCGCATACCGAGAAGTAGGGATTGATCCGCCAGGGGTCGATGCCGACCAGCCGGGCAAAATCGCCCGCGACCTGGTCGTAGGCGGCAAAGTGGTTCGACTTGCGGCGCACCGCCCAGCCGGCGTGCAGCGGCGGCAGAACGAACTGCTCGTCGAGATTCTGCAGGATCGTCGGAATACCGCCGGAAAGATCGTTGTTGAGCAGGATCGCACAAGGCTCGAAGCCCGCCAGGCCAAGCCGGGACTGATGGCGGACCAGCGGCTCGAGCAGCAGCGTCGTGCCGTCCGGCAACTCAACCGGTGTCGGCCGATCGACCTCCGGCGACAGCGAGCCAAGGCGCACTTCGAGGCCGGTCAGACGCAGGATCGCCGCCAGCTGCGCGACGTTCTGCAGATAGAACAGGTTGCGCGTGTGATTCTCTGGAATCAGCAGCAACCTCCTGGCATCCGGGCAAATCTTGTCGATCGCCGTCACCGCCGCCTGCACGCACAGCGGCAGGAAAGTGGCGTCGAGATTGTTGAAACCGCCAGGAAAGAGATTCATATCCACGGGCGCCAGCTTGAAGCCGGCATTGCGCAGGTCGACCGAGCCGTAAAAGGGCGGCGTATGCTCCTGCCACTGCCCGCGCAGCCAGCGTTCGATTTCCGGCAAGGCGTCGAGGAAACGGCTTTCGATCTCGAGCAGTGGACCCTTGAGGGCGGTTGTCAGGTGGGGAACCATGGGCTTATCTCCTTCCCGTTGCCAGCGGGCTGCGCCGCGGAATGCGCGGTGGCGAAAGCTGCTCCGGCGGCAGCAGACTCGGTGGCCCGGTTTACGATCTTACACCGCCGCCGGGCAGGAACGCGCGAAACGACTCGGGCAGCGGCGTCTGCTCGAGGCTGCGCTGGGCGAAGAGGAAGCGGCCATCGCAAACGAAGCCAAGATCGGCCCAGTCGACACCGTTCAGCGCCGCCGCGAGTTGGCGCACGTCGACCGCCGGGTCGCGAGGGAAAATCGCCAGCACCGCCCCGTCGTAATGTGTGCACGGGTGCACGAAGAACGGCTGCGGGCGGCGGGTCTTGCTGTTCACATACACCCGCGGCTGTGGCGACTGGTGGTAACCACGCCCCCAGTGCCACCAGTTGGACTCGTCGAAAGACCTTATCCGGCGCGCGATCAGGCGTTCCTTGTGTGGTCGCAGCGCTGCCGGCGCCGGCTCCCCAGGTTCGCACCACAGCATCCGCCGGGTGTCGCCGGTGCTCACCGTCGCCGAGCAGACAAAGCTGCGGTTGCCGTAGGATGCACTGGCGTACAGGTCGTCGGCGCCGGACACCGCACCGACCTTGACGAAGGCGATGTCGGCCAGATGCAAGCCATAGTCGCCGCGGGTAAACAGCAGGTGGCCGGCGCTTTCGACGAAATGACGCTCCTCCCACTGCAGCCTGCCCAGCCCGGCCAGGCCGTCGGCGAAACCCTGCGTGGCGCAGCGCGTCAGGCGCGAAAAGTTGTCGCGTTCAAAACGCCAGATCGCGCAGTTCGGCGTCGCGTCGTCAAACAGCCGCGAGTCGCCGAGATCGACGAAATCGGTGATCGTCCCGGCCGCATGGAGCAACCGGTTGAGCGGCACCGCCGAAGTTGCCTTCAGGAAGTCACGCGGTGTGATGAACACCAGTTCGCCACCCGGCGCCAGGTGCCGCAAGCATTTCTCGATGAAGAAAAGATAGAGGTTGGCGCGCCCGTCGAGAACGCTGCGCCGGGTGTTCGCTCGCGTCGCGACAGCGATGTCCTGATAGCGCACGTACGGCGGGTTGCCGATGATCGTGGCGAACAATTCACGCTCCGGCAGCTCGAAGAAATCCATCACCCGCGCCCCCGCCGGTGCATGTCGCGGGTCGATCTCGATTCCCAGTGCGAAAGGGAAATGCTGCAGGAAAGCGCCGTCGCCGCACGCCGGCTCGAGCACCCGGCCGCAATTGCGCACCAGCGTCAGCATCAGGTCGACGACCGCCGCCGGGGTGAACACCTGTCCGAGACCGGCGACGTCGCACTCGGGCCGGCCGGCCCCGTTCAGCACCATCGAGCAGCGCTCCAACGGCTGCCGATGCGATGCCATCGGCGCATGCTCAGCGTCCTCCCCAGGGCATCACCGGCACAGTCGAAATACTGTTCGCCGGGGCGCCGTCGATCAGTTTGCGGCTGATCGCCAGATACACCAGGGTATTGTTGGCCGCGTCCCACATCCGGATCACGCGGGTCTCCTTGAACAGGATCGAGGTGTCTTCGGCGAATACCGTCGCCTCCTTCGGAAGCTTGGCCGGCAGCGTGATCGGGCCGGTCTGCCGGCACGCCAGCGAGAATTGAGAGGGGTCCTGCGCCAGACCGAAGGAACCGCTGACCCCGCCGGTTCTCGCCTGGCTGACGTGACAGGTCACCCCCGGCACTTTCGGGTCCGAGAAACTGTCGACGCAGACCTTGTGGTTCGAACCGATCAGCTTCCACTCGGTGGTCACGCAGCCCACCTGTTCGGCGACCACCGGTGCGCCGCAGAAGGCCAACGCGCAGGCGACGGCAGTTCTGCTGATCGGATTCGGTATTCGGCAAGTCATCAAGCTCTCTCCCTGGCAGGCAAAATCCGGCGGAAAACGCGCCCGGCGCGCTCTATCGGAACGGCGGCGTTTAGGCAATCATCATTCGGGATGCGCGACCAGCGTCACATTGCTGATCTGTCCCACCGGCGAACCGCGGCGTGCCCGCAGGCCGCAATGCCGATCTTCGGAGAGCAGCGTCTTGGTACGGCTGCGCACCGTTCCCTTGATCGTCACCCGCGCGCCCCGCGTGACAACGACCGCGCGCAGCGACTCGCCCTCGCGCAGGCCGATGATCTGAACACCCTTGCCGCTGCTCAAGCGCTTCATCTGGTCGAGCGGAAAGATCAACAAGCGGCCGTCTTCCGACAGCGCGGCGAGGTGATCGTGCCCGGCGAGCCTGAGCAGCGGCAGGATGGTCGCACCTTCTTCGACGCTGACGAACGCTTTGCCGGCCTTCTGCCGCGACAGCAGGTCGCCGTAACAGCAAATGAAGCCGTAGCCCGAGGTCTTGGCGACCAGCAGCGGGTCCTCGGGTCGACCGGTCAGCACCTGCGCGATCCTGCCGGCGCCGAGTTCGACGAAGGACGACAGCGGCGCCCCCATGCCGCGACCATCGGGGAGACTGGCAACGGCGACGGTGAACGCACGTCCCTCGGTCGAGACGATCACCAGCGAGTCCACCGAGCGACACTCCTGCGCCGAGCCGGCGCGGTCGCCGTCCTTGAAGGCCACCCCCGAGAGGTCCAGGCCATGCCCCTGCCGGACGCGCGCCCAGCCCTTCTCTGAAATGATCACCGTCACCGGTTCGTCGGCGACAGCCGCCACTTCCGAGCGGGAAGAGGTCACCGCGGTCTCGATCATCGTCCGCCGCGCATCGCCGTGCTTCTCGGCGTCGGCCCTGATTTCACGGATCACCTGCCGCCGCAGCAGCGCGTCGCTGCCGAGCAGCTTGAGCAATCCCTCGCGCTCGCCGCGCAGCTTGGCCAGCTCCTGCTCGATGCGGATTCCCTCCAGCCGCGCCAGCTGGCGCAGGCGGATTTCGAGGATGTCCTCGGCCTGCCGATCGGACAGCGTGAAGCGGGCGATCAGCGCCGCCTTCGGTTCGTCGGATTGGCGAATGATGCGGATCACTTCGTCGATGTTCAGGAAGACGATGTGCCGGCCTTCGAGAATGTGGATGCGGTCGTCGGCCTTCTGCAGGCGAAACTCGGTACGCCGGTGCACCGTCCTGATCCGGAAAGTGCACCACTCGCCGATCAGGTCGACCAGCGA
>DPSD01000390.1:2658-4192 GCA_003538495.1 Accumulibacter sp. | reverse complement strand
TCCCGGCTTAAGTGGGAAGCCAGTTCCTCGAACTGGTCGGCGAAGAGCAGGATCGGTGCGTGCAGCTTGCCCAGAAGGTTGGCGATGGCGCTTGCCGGGTCGCTGTCGAGTGCTTGCCGGAGGCGCTCGACGCGTGGCTTGCGCAGGTGCTGGCGCTCTTCGGGCAGGGCGCGGTCGAGCGCCTCGGCCAGTTGCCGGCAGGGATCGGTTTGCGGCTTGAAGCGCAGATAGCTCAGCGCACCCTGCCGTTGGCGCAGTGCCGGAACGACGCCGGCCGCGACCAGCGACGATTTGCCGGTTCCCGACCCGCCGACGACGCTGACGAAGCGCGACGGTTCGAGACGCTCGAGCACGCGCGCCGTGTCTGCTTCGCGGCCGAAGAAGAAGCTGCATTCCTCGGGCTTGAACGCGGCGAGGCCGGGGTAGGGGTTGGCGATCAACGGTGGGGCTGTCGCGGCGTCTGGCGGTGTTGCGGGTGGCGCCGGTGCGGGGACCGACAGCGGCGGCAGGTAGCGAATCTTGCCGAGCGCCGGCACCGGCGTCTCCGGCTGGTTGGTGAGCAGGCGATAGAGGTCGTCGTAGTGGGCGTCGAGCTGGAACTTGCGAAAGTCCTTCAGTGGCAGCGGGATGCAGCGTTCGTCGCCGGCAGGCGGCAGCACGGGGATGAACTGCTTGTTGCTGAGCTTGTCGTCGTAAAGCGCCTGCGTGATATGCTGCGACTCCCAGCGCACGCCGCGCCCGCAGCCGGGCGGTGCGTTGCCGTCGAAGCGCTGGCGGTACTCCTCGGTGCACACGACGAGGACCCAGTCGGCCTGTTCGATCTGCTCGCTCATCCACAGCCGCCAGCCTTTCTCGACCCAGGGGAAGTAGCGGTCGATGACGGCATCGACGCCGTTGTGACGCAGCCTGTGGGCGAGTGCCAGCACCCAGGCGGAATGGCTTTCGGATTCCTGGGCGTAGCTGATGAAAACGCGTGGCGGATGGTCGATCATGACTGGAGTCTGAGTCGATGCCCCATCTTTTTGTTTTGGTGATGAATTTTCAGATTCCACCATCTTCTTTCATGATCGGGAGTGCCTGGAAAAGTCATGACCCTTAGTATAAGCTTTCGCATCCTCAATGCCGGGGATACGGCGCTGACCATCGAGTTTGGCGAGCGCGTCGAGCGGCGCCTGCTGGCTGCGGTGACGGCACTCGACGCGGCGCTGGCGCGGGCGATCGGCAGCGGCGAACTGCACGGAATCGTCGAAATGGTTCCGACCTTCCGTTCGCTGACGGTGATCTACGATCCCTTGCTGAGTACGCGCGCCGAAATCGAACCGATCGTTATCAGACACGCGCATGCCGCGCTGTGCTCGTCTGTAGCCATGGACAGGAATGCGCGGCGCGGGCGTGTCTGGCAACTGCCGGTGTGTTACGGGGACGAGATCGCTGCCTGCGGGCCGGATCTCGATGAACTCGCACAGGCCTGCGGCTTGCCGCCGGCCGAAGTGATCCGCCTGCATGCCTCCGTCACCTACGAGGTCTACATGCT
>DPSD01000390.1:1953-2443 GCA_003538495.1 Accumulibacter sp. | reverse complement strand
CCGAAGTGATCCGCCTGCATGCCTCCGTCACCTACGAGGTCTACATGCTCGGTTTCCTGCCGGGTTTTGCCTTCATGGGCGATCTGCCGGAGCTGCTCTCGCGTCCGCGTCGCAGCGAGCCGCGCCTGCGCGTGCCGGCGGGCAGTGTGGCAACGGCCGGCACCCTGACCGCGATCTACCCCTGGGAAAGCCCCGGCGGCTGGCACCTGCTTGGCGCCTGTCCGGTACCGCTGTTTTCGGCGAACTGGCCGCAAGCGGCGCTGCTCCTGCCCGGCGACCGGGTGCGCTTCCGTGCGGTAGACGCCGCCGAGTATCGCTTGCTGCTCGCGGAAATGCCGGAGTGGTACGCGGCAGCGCGGCCGCCGCTGGCTTTCCTGGCCGATGGTGAAGCCGATCAATGAACGCTGTTCTCGAAATCGTCAGCCCCGGCGCGCTGGCTTCGCTCCAGGATCTCGGCCGACCGGGGTTCCGTCGGCTTGGCGTGCCGCGC
>DPSD01000390.1:0-1620 GCA_003538495.1 Accumulibacter sp. | reverse complement strand
CTGCAACCGGACTGGTTGCGCCTGGCCAATGCCTTGATCGGCAATGCCGAAGATGCACCGGCGATTGAATTCCTTGTCGGCGGTCTGGTGGTGCGTGCGCTCGACTCGCCGGTGCAGCTCGCACTGGCCGGCAATTTTTCGGCTGCGGTGCGCAGCGCCGGCGGGCGTCGTTGCCTCGATTCCTGGCGCAGCGTGACGCTCGCGCCTGGCGAGGCCCTGCATTGCGGCATGCTGTCGCCGTGCCGGGTCGGCTATCTCGCGCTGCTCGGGATCTGTGTCCCGAAGCAGCTCGGCAGCGCCTCGACCTATGCGCCTGCCGGGCTCGGTGGCCTCGATGGCCGCTGGCTGTCGCCCGGCGTCCGCCTGCAGGTCGGCGAGGGCAGTGCCGGCGAACAGATGCTGCGGACGGCGCCACTGCTTGATACGGCGCCGATTCGCGTGCTGCTCGGACCGCAGGAAGACTACTTCACTGCGGCGTCGCAGGCCTGCTTCCTGAGCGAGGTTTACCAGGTTTCCAGCGCTGCCGATCGCATGGGCATGCGTCTGGATGGACCCATGCTCAGGCATCGCTCCGACAAAGGCGTCGAAATTACCTCGGACGCGACCGTTCCGGGGTCGATTCAGGTACCGGCTCAGGGACAGCCGATCGTGCTGCTCGCCGACGGCCAGACCGCCGGCGGATATCCGAAGATTGCGACGGTGATCTCGGCCGATTTGCCGCGCCTGGCGGCACTGGCACCGGGACAGCGCATTCGCTTTGCCACCGTTTCGGTGGCGGCTGCCGAACTGGCTGCGCGCGCCAGCGCGGCAAGACTGCGCGCGCTGATCGCCGACATCGTGCCGCTGGCGGCAGTGGGCGTGCTCGATCTGCAGGCGATGTACGCCGCCAACCTGGTCAGCGGTGTCGTCGATGCCTGCGCGCTCGACTCCGCGATCTGGCCGGCGACTCCTGCGCAGGAGGATTGGCAAAATCCACGGAGTTCACGGAATTCACCGCGGGAGAAAGGATGAGGCGCAGGATCAATCTCAACGCCGATCTGGGTGAAAGCTTCGGGGCCTGGAAAATGGGCAGCGATGACGAACTGTTGCACATCGTTGGCGCGGCCAACATCGCCTGCGGTTTTCATGCCGGCGATCCGCTGGTGATGCGCCGCACGGTCCAGCAGGCGCTGGTTGCCGGCGTCAGCCTCGGCGCACATCCTTCGTTTCCCGACCTGCAGGGTTTTGGCCGGCGGGCAATGCAGCTTCCGGCCGCCGAACTCGAAGCGATGCTGATCTACCAGATCGGCGCCCTCGCCGGCATCGCCCGCGCCGAAGGCGGGAGGCTCACGCATGTCAAGCCGCACGGCGCGCTGAACAATATGGCCTGCGAGGATGCGGCGCTGGCGGACAGCGTCGTGGCGGCGATCCGCAGCTTCGATCCTGGGCTGATTCTGCTCGCGCCGGCGCTTTCGAAGCTGCTGCTGGCCGGCGCAGCAGCGGGATTGCAAGTCGCCGCCGAAGTCTTTGCCGATCGCAGCTACACCGACACCGGCAAGCTCGTGCCACGCAGCCAGCCCGGCGCAGTTCTCCACAGCGCCGACGCCTGCGTCGAACAGGTTCTGCGCATGCTCGAAGCGG
>DPSD01000394.1 GCA_003538495.1 Accumulibacter sp. | reverse complement strand
GCCTGCCGATTGGCCATGAACCACATGTTGCCGTTCGTTGCCCTGTGGCGCGAAGACCGCGCCAAAGAGAGCGCCTCCCTGCACATAGAGATCTTCAACCGTTCGGGAACGAACCAGTCAAAACCGAAGGACTTGTGCGCGCAGATGAGATCGTGAGGGTCAGCTGTTTCCTGGTGGCCGGCGGTGGCAGCTTCTGCCAATCGACGTCTGCCGGTGCGACGACGCCGGTCCGGAAGCCGAGCGCGCGTGCTGCTTCGTGCATCCAGAACTTCGCCAAGAAGCGGGTCACCGAGTTCTCCTCGACGTCGTTGTGCGCCTTGCCTGTTTCTCGGCAAGGGCGGGTCTTCGGGAAGCTCGAGGGTGGGCTATCCCCCAGCGTCTGATCGCTCCAGGAAATACTCGTCGTATTTCTCCCTGGCCTGATCGCCGAACAGGATTTCACACGCCTCCATCAGCCCGTCGGCGTTTCTGATGTCTTCCCGGCGCACCACCAGGGCGATCTTGGAGCGGCGCCGCAGGAAATCTTCGAGCTTGACGATCATTTCCTGATGTCTGGCCAGCCGAATCTCGCAACGAATGTAGTCGGTACCCTTGATCAAGACTTCCGCCTGCCTCGGGTTCTCGCGGATCTCGGCGAGCAGGGCCAGTGCCTGCTGGTCATAGCGCCGCCACAGCCGACTGCTCAGGCTTTCGATCGACTCCGGCGAGGTATAGCTGTCGAGATTCATCAGCCTGACTGGTTGACGGCCAGCCAGTCGTTGTTCTCCGGCGTGTCGAAGTCGATGACGCGCGCCTGCGCGCCCGCGATCGAGCCGTCCTGGCGGCGGTACGCGACCGTGGCGCCGTCGAGGAGCATCCGGGGCACCGCGCGGTTGCGCTCGATTAGCGATAACACATCGCTGCGCGTCAGCTTCCTGAAGGCGTCTTCCAGCGCTGCGTGCGGTAGGTCGGGATTCAGGCTGACGAGTGCCTGGCGGAGCCGCCCGTCAAGCATCGCGTCGTGGTAGTTCGGGTCGCTGCGCTCGGCGCCAGGTTGACTGACGGCGATGGCCGGTCCGTGCAGCACCGTGTAGCCCAGGGCTTCGAACCAGGCGAGGGCGGCGTCTTCGACGAGGGATTCGGTGAAGCTGGCCATGAATGGCTCAACTCGGTCGCAGGGGGTCGATGATTCATGCGATCGCCTCGGCAATCGCCGCGCGGAACGTCACGAAACTCCGCGAATGGCTGCGATCGGCATCGAGCTGAGTCCCGAAGGTTCGCGCGGCCTCGATCTTTCGCAAGCCAGTCCTGAAATAACCCTGCCGCTGTAGGACGCGCTCGAAGGCTTCCCATGTGCCACCGCGGATGCCATCGGGATCGCGAAAGGCTGCCTGCTTCGGAAGGTTGGGCGACACTCGCGGATAGGCGCGGCAGACTGCCTGCCAATCGCCAAAGTACCACGCTTCGAGTTCCTCGATCGCGATGCGGTTGACGAGTTGCCACCGTCGCCCAGCGGCGCGTGATCGCGTCATCAATCCGGCTGCCTCGGCCATCGCTTCAAGCTTTGTCTTCAGTTTCGCGCAGTCGTCGTCGTCGCGGTCGACCACCACGACGATGCGCCAGTCTTCCGGCAACCACTGCGCATAGCCGCGCAGACGATCCAGCAACTTGCTCAGGAGGTCGCTCTTGCCCTGGAATGGATGCACCTCGAAGCTGCGATCGCTGGGCAGCAGGCGCGGCAACAGGGCGCGCAGGAAGGCCTCCATCGACGGCTCCTCGACCAGGAATTCCAGATGCATTGCCGTCATGGCTTGCGCGCTCGCAGGGGGCGAGTTGGCGCTCCCTGATTGACCAGCGGATCGCCGACGCCAAGCTGGCCCTCCATCCAGAGATGGCCAAGCAAGGCGCCGTGTTCGACAAACTCGGGCACACCGGGCAAGTCCGACGCGCGCTGCGTCTGCGTGTAACCCTGCTCGTCGCGCCACAGCACGCGCACCTCTGTCGGCCGTAGTGCATTGAGAAAGAAGGGAGAATGTGTAGTCACCAGCAACTGCGTACGCCCGCTGGCGGTTCGGCATTCCTCGGCGAGTTCCGGCAGCAGGCGCGGGTGCAGGAAGTTCTCGGGCTCTTCGATGCCGATGAAGGGAGGTGGCACCGGGTCGTAAAGCAGCACCAGATAGGCGAGCATCTTCAGCGTACCGTCGGAGGCAAAGCGCGCGAGTACCGGATGGCTGAACGGCGCATCCTTGATCTGCAGCAGCAGGCGGCCGTCCGGCATGGTCTCGGCGAGTACACGTTCGATTCGTGGCACGCGGCTACGCAGCACGGCAAAGATTCGTTCGAGCTGTCCCTCGTGCTGCTCGGCCAGGTACTGGATCACGTTGGCGAGATTGTCGCCGGTCTTGCTCAAGCGCTCGCGCGGACCGGCCTCAGGCTGGCCACGTGCGCTGTCTGCCGACAGATAGGACACGTACCAGCCAGTGATGAACTCCCGCAAGGCGGCGACACGAGGATGCTCGGCGAATTGACCCAGCGCGTTCACCGCCAGCAAGTCGGAGGACTTCAGCGGCACCTCGATGCGCCGGTCCTGTGCATCGGGCTGTTCGCCGCTGACGGCGCGGCCTAGACCCTCGCGGTAGTCGAGAAAGCGAAACGGTTGCCCGTGGCTACCGCGCTTCCAGCGCAACCACTCCTCGATCACCACCGGCCTGCCAGCGCGCTCGTCCACGGCCAGGTGATAGGTAATCAGCGGATAACCCCGCTCGCGGTACTTGATCTCGATCGATACCGGCCCCTCGCCGCCGCGAGTCTTGAGTTCCTTGGCCCTGCCGCGCTTGTCCCAGGCTCGACGGAGCCCCACTTCGAAGCACTCGGCCAGGAAAGCGAACACGTCGAAGACGGTGGACTTGCCGCTGCCGTTGGGGCCGAGAAGCACCGTCAAGGGCGTCAGTTCCTTGAACTCGACCTCGCGCAAGGCGCGGAAGTTCTGTACCTTCAGGTACTCGATGCGCGCCGGGGCGCCGGGTCGTACATCGGACGGTTTCATGTGATCTCCTCGATTCGCTTCTCGGCATCCTTCACACGCAGCATTCACCGGAGATCGGCTTGGGCAGGAGGGTGTCACGCAGGTTGGTGAGGGTGCAGGTTTCGCGTCGACACTCAAACGTTCGAGCCAGCAAGCCGTCGACACGCTGATCGAAAGCCGCGATAACAGACGAGGGGGGATCTACAACTCCGACGTCTAGAATCGATGCGACTAGCGCACGCTGATGGCCAAGGATAGGAAATCCAACGGCACCATCGAGAGTATATGGAGTATATGAGCCTTCATCAACGGGCGTCAATCTCGGATTGGGTCCCAGGAACCCATGAAAAGTCATCCGAATCCCGCCTCGCCCAGTGCCTGTGTTCATCCGCCCGGCCGGGCCGATGAACACAGGCACGAGTCGTCCCACGACGGGAGATGGCAGCTCGTCTGGCTTCAGTCTGGACCTTTGCGCATGGATACTTCCAACCCGCACCTACCAGGCGATACGCTGGTCGAATTCGTACTC
>DPSD01000541.1:499-12050 GCA_003538495.1 Accumulibacter sp. | reverse complement strand
CCGATCACCGGCACGAAAGGCAGGGCGAAGTAGATGAACAGCATCTGCAGCATCAGCGGCGTGCCGCGCATCAGCCAGATGTAGCCATTGACCAGCGCCCCGAGGACGCCGGAACGCGAGATTCTGAGCAGCGCCAGACCCAGACCAAGCGGCACGGCGAGCACGAAGGTGATCAGAAAGACCTGCAGGGTGACCGCCGTCCCTTCGAGCAGCGGGCCCATTATTGCCATGACGTAATCCATACCCGCGGCCTCGATACTCGGCATTGCGTCCGGCCACCGCCCTGCTGCGGCCCCGACCAGGCTATTTCTTGACGATGTCCTTGCCGAACCACTTGCTCGAAATCGCTGCGGCGGAACCATCGCTCTTCATCCCGTCGATCGCCTTCTGCAGCTTGGCCATCAGCTCGGTGTCGTCCTTGCGGGTGCCGACGCCGTAGTCCTCGGTACCGAAGTTCTCCTCGAGCACGCGGTATTCGCCGGGCTTCTTGGCGGTGTAGTAGCGCCCGACCACTTCATCAACCACCAGCGCGTCAAGTCGGCCGACGCGCAGGTCGATCAGCGCCGTCACGTTGTCGCCGAACTTCTTGAGCTCTTTCAGCGAGTTGGCGGTTGCAGCATCCTTCTCGATGGCCTCGATGGCGCTGCTGCCGTCCTGAACGCCGACCACCTTGCCGGCAAGCTCGGCCTTGGTCCTGATCGGCGAGCTGTCGGTGACGATGATCACCTGATGGTTCTCAAGATACGGCGTGGTGAACAGGATCTTTTCCTTGCGTGCGTCGGTGATCGTCAGACCGTTCCACAGCACGTCCACGCGTTTGCTGGTCAATTCGGCTTCCTTGGCATTCCAGTCGATCGGCTTGAAGAGCACTTCGGCACCCAGCCGCTTGCCGGCTTCCTTGGCCAGGTCGATGTCGAAACCGACCAGCGCGTTGGTCTCGTCACGGAAACCCATCGGTGGAAAGTTGTCGTCCAGGCCGACGACGATGGTCACCAGCGCTGCCGGCTCGGCCACCGCGGTGGTTTGCGGAGCGCTTTCCTTCTTGCCGCAAGCGACCAGCAGGGTCGCGGCCAACACCGCGATGATCAGTAAAGAGATCTGTTTTTTCATGATTTTATTCAGTAACAAGGACAAGCGGTTGAAAGGAAGAGTGGTGTCAGCTCGGCCTGGCGCTGCGGCACGCGCTGCCATAACGGCGCGAGCGCCCGGCGGCGGCAGATCCCGGCGAGGAGAACGAAGGCCGGCATGATAGCAGGGTCTGCCGGCGGCTTCGCTCCGGGTTTGCGCGGACGCAGGCTCGAAACCGCCGCCGCAGGGTGCTGCGGGCTTCACCGATGTCCCGCGATCGGCGATCGCGCTCGCTATCGTCGCTTCCGCAAACCCTCACTTGAGCAGGCCGACCGGCAGGAAGATGCCGCTGACCACCGTTTGGCTCAACCGCGAAAACCCGCGACCGTTGCGATCGGCGACCACCTGGGCCATCAAGTCGAGCAGGCCCATCGCGCGGCCGAACTCGCGCTCGAAGGACAGATTTCGGCCACCGGGGTCGATGGCGTTGGCGAGCAGATAGGGTTCGCCCGCCGGATTGCGGTCGTTGGCCAGTTTCCAGACCGCGACCTCCATGTTGCGCGCGCAGTTGAAGAGCTTCATCTCGTTCAGGCCGTCGAGAATGTAGAACTCCTCCTTGTGCTCGAAGGCACTATCGACCATCGTCAGCAGGCCGAACATCAGTGCCGCGACGCGGTCCCCGGTGTAGGTTTCGCTGAAGGCCAGGGCGGCCGCCGGACCGTCGCGCAGCGCCCCGAGTTCCGGCGGACTGCGGGTGTGGCGCATCCGCAGCTGCTCCAGCGCTGCCTCACGACTGGCCAGTCCAACCTTCTTCCACTCCCTCGGGTTGCGCTTGTAGAGCTTTTCGGCGATCAGCATCAGGCCGCCGACGACCTCGGCTCGATCGATTTCGGCGATCCGGTCAACCTCGGTCTTGGCCAGGTACTTGAGATCGATCGTCGAGTGGCTGCGGCCATCCTTGCCCAGGCGAGTGGAGCACGCGACGACTGTCAGCGCCAGCAGGACAGCCAGCCAGCGCATCGCGCGGCACCGGCCTGCGCCTAGCAATGGTTGCCGAAGCCGCTGGCGAACGGCCCGAAAGCGCGAGACAACGACCGGAGGCGGACCATGGCCGGCCCGCTGGTCAGCCCTCTTGCGCCCCTGCTGTCCTCTCGCCGGTTGGGGCGACACGGGTCATCAAACCACGAATTCGCCTGCTGACGACTACAGCTCCTCGACCTCGGCAGCTGGCAATCAGCGGCCGTCGTCACGCGCGTTCGTCCTGCCACCATCGGCCTCCTGACAGACTTTCGGAAGCCCAGTATAGCGACAGGCGAGATGCGCGCGCGATCGCCTTCGGCTCGCGCTCCTTGCCACGCCGACGCGAAGCGAGCAAGCACGCGCCCGACGCCAGTCGGCCAGCCCTTGCGCCGGCGATGCCGCCTGAGGCATGCTCGTGCTTCGACGACCACCTGGAGAAGTGATGAGCCCCAAGATCAACGCCGCCTGGCACCTGGCGTCCCGTCCGGCAGGCCTGCCAACCGCCGGGAACTTCGAGTGGCGTGAGACGAACCTGCCGGAGCTGGCCGAGGGCCAGGCCCAGGTGCAGACGATCTGGCTGTCGATCGACCCGACCAATCGCATCTGGATGAACGACGCCGACAGCTACCTGCCGAAGCTGCAACTCGGTGAGGTGATGCGCGGCATCGGCATTGGCCGCGTGCTCGAATCGCGGGACGCCGGCCTGCAGGCGGGCGACCTCGTCCAGGGCATGCTCGGCTGGCAACGCTGCTGCGTCAGCCCGGCCAGGGCACTGAGCAAGCTGCCACCGCTGCCGTTGCCGCTGAGTGCGCATTTCGGCCTGCTGGGCCACATCGGCCTGACCGCGTACTTTGGACTGACCGATGTCGCGCAGGCCAGGGCGGGCGAGACGCTGGTGGTCTCGGCGGCGGCCGGCGCGGTCGGCTCGCTGGCGGTGCAGATCGGCAGGAATCTCGGCATGCGCGTGGTGGCGATCGCCGGCGGCGCCGAGAAATGCCGCTGGCTGAGCGACGAGCTCGGTGCCGACGCGGTCATCGACTACCAGGCGGAGGACGTCGCCGACGGGCTGGCGCGGGCCTGCCCGGAAGGGATCGACGTCGATTTCGAGAACGTCGGCGGGCGCACGCTGGACGCGGTGCTGGCGCGAATCAACCTGGGCGCCCGCATCGCCTTGTGCGGTTTGATCTCGCAGTACAACGCCAGCGCCCCCGAGCCGGGGCCGTCCAACCTCGCCCACCTGCTGATGCAACGCGGCCGGATGCAGGGCTTCATCGTCCTCGACTACCTGGACCGTGCGCACGAGGCGGCGGAGAAGCTGATCGCCTGGCACCTGGCCGGGCGGCTGAAGTACCGGCTCGACGTCTCCGATGGCCTGGAGTCGGCGCCATCGGCTCTGCGCAAGCTGTTCACCGGCGCCAATACCGGCAAGGTGCTGGTGAAGGTCAGCGACGAATGAACACCGGCGGCAGCAACAGAGCAACGCTTCGGCTTGCCGCAGCAGCGCTTGACGCGAGCCGATCAGGCGTCGCCCGGCGTGCATCCCGGCACGCCGCCATCGTTCGCGCGGCCGCGATCCCGACGGTAGCGGACGAAGGCATCGCGCACCGCGGCGCGAAGTTCGCCGTCGTCCCACGGTTTGGCCATGAAGCGGTAAATCCCTCCCTGGTTTACGGCGTCGGTCAGTGACTGCAGGTCGGTATATCCGGACAGGATGATCCGTACCGAATCCGGGAACAGCGCGCTGGCGCGAGCGAGGAATTCGGTGCCCGACATCCCCGGCATGCGCTGGTCGGAAACGATCACCCCGACGCGGTGCACGGCGAGGATGTCGAGCCCTTCGCTGCCGCTGGTCGCGGTAAAGATGCGGTAGCGGTCGGCGCGCAACAGCCGGCGCAGGGCACTGGTGATGTTCGGTTCATCGTCGACCAGCAGCAGCGTTCGCGAGGGGTCTTCGTCGGTCTCGCCGCCCAAGCTCAGCCGGCGTCCCTCGCGCAGCAAGGCCTCGAAATCCCCGGCCGGCAGCGGCCGACTGAAGTAGTAACCCTGCATTTCATCGCAACCGCGTTCGCTCAGGAACTTGAGCTGCGCCTCGGTCTCGACGCCCTCGGCGATGACCTTGACGCCCAGGCTCTTGGCCATCGCGATCACCGCCAGCGACACCGCGGCGGCGGCGCGGTCGGCAAGAATGTCGCGAACGAAGCAGCGGTCGATCTTGATCCGGTCGACACGAATTCGCATCAGGCGAGCGAGTGACGAGAAACCGGTACCGAAATCGTCGATCGCCGTACTCACCCCGGCGGCCCGGATTCCCTTCAGGATTCCCGCCACCCGGCCGCTATCCTGCAGCGCGACACTTTCGGTCAATTCGACTTCCAGGCCGCTGCCGTCGAGCCCGTAACGGGTGATCGCCGCGGCAATCCGCTCGGCCAGGTCGTCGCTCTGAAACTGCCGCGCCGAGAGGTTGACCGCCAACCGTGGCGTCGGCAAGCCGGCATCGCGCCAGGCGCGGGCCTGCCGGCAGGCGGCGTCGATCACCCATTGGCCGATCGGAACGATCAGTCCGCCATCCTCGGCGATGGCGATGAAGTCGTCCGGCTTGATCGTGCCACGCAGCGGATGATTCCAGCGCAGCAGCGCTTCGGCGCCGACGATTTCACCGCTGACCAGATCGACCTGCGGCTGGTAGTGAAGTTCGAGCTCGCCGCGCTCGGCGGCGTTCTCCAGGTCGCTTTCCAGCGCCAGTTGATCGCTGACGCGGGCGTTCATCTCCGCCTGGTAGAACTGGAACTGGCCGCGGCCCGCCGCCTTGGCGCGACGCATCGCGGCGTCGGCGTTCCTCATCAGGGTCTCGGCGTCTTCGCCGTCGCGCGGATAGAGACTGGCGCCGATGCTGCAACTGATGGTCAGCTCGCGTCCACCGAGTTCGATCGGCAGGGCGAACTGGTCGAGAATGCGCGCAATCACCCGCGCCACTTCGTCCTCGGCTACCGGGTCGGCCAGAATCATCACGAACTCGTCGCCGCCCAGGCGGGCCACGGTATCGCCGTCGCGCACGCTGGCCAGCAGGCGCGCGGCGACAAGCCGCAGCAACTCGTCACCCTGACCGTGACCGAGGCTGTTGTTGACCCGCTTGAACTGATCGATGTCGACCACCAGCAGCGCCAGACCCGAATTGTGCCGTTCGGCATAGGCGATCGCCTGATGCTGGCGGTCGTGCAGCAGGTTGCGGTTGGCCAGGCCGGTCAACGCATCGTGGTTGGCCTGGTGTTCAAGCTCTTCCTGATAGCGCCGACGTTCGCTGATGTCGTTGAAGACGCTGACAAAATGGCTCAAGGTGCCGTCCGCGGCGAACACCGGCGACAACGTCAGTTCGCTCCACAGCGGCGATCCGTCCTTGCGCAGGCTGTGCAAGGTAACCCGCGTGCCGCGTCGCTCGCGCAAGGCCTGCCGCAATTCGTTCAGCTCGATCTGTTCGAGCTGCCCCTCGATCAGGCAGCGTCCATTACGTCCGAGCACCTCCGCGGCGAGATAGCCGGTGATCCTTTCCAGCGCCGGATTGACATAGGTGATCGGGTGATCCGGCGCCAGCGCATCGGTGATCATCACCCCGTTGGACGAGGCGTCGACGGCCCGCTGCAGAAGCAACAAACCGGCTTCGGCGCGCTGCGCGAAAACGCCGTAGGCGAGATCCTCGGCGAGTTCCTCGAGCAGCTCGCAGGCGTCGGCATCGAAACCGTGGGGGTCGCTGCTGAGCAGGCCGAGCACGCCGATCGTCGCGCCGCGGACGATCAGTGGCAGCGCGAGCGCGGCGCGCTGACCACGGTCGGCGAGATCGCCAACCCAGTCGGCCAGGCAATTGGCGGAACCGAACACGCAGGTCAGGGCGTGCCCTTGCGCCACTGCCGGCAAGGACAAGTCGCCACGAAAACCGTCGTACCAGCAAAGCCCGTCGAGCGCCGCCGCAGCGGCCGCGGCAGCCGGCACGGCCGCCAGTTGGCCATCGGCGCCGACCAGATCCACCCACACCGCCGCATAGCCGCCCTGCCGGTGCAGCAGCTCGACGACATGGGCGATGATCTCGCTGTCGCTGCCGGCGCGCACCAGCGCGGCGTTGCACGCATGGATCAGGCGCAGCGACGCGTTCAGCCGCCGCAAAGCCAGCGCCTGCCGGTTGCGTTCGCTGACATCGCGTACCGCGCAGGTGACCAGCAGGCCGGCGGCCTGCCGCGTGTAGCTCAGGCTGACCTCCGCCGGGAAGACGCTGCCGTCGCGGCGCTGGCCTTCGATCTGCGAACCGCGCATGCTGCCGTGGCGCGGCTGCCGGTCGAATTCGGCGCGCTGGGCGCGGTGTCCTGCACGCCGGGAAACGGGGACCAGCAAGTCGATGGACAGCCCGTCGAGCGCGCCAGGCGGATACCCGAACATCAGTTCGGCGCTGGTATTGGCCAAGGAGATCGTGCCGGCCGAATCGACCAGCAGAATGGCGTCGGCCGCCGTCTCCAGAACGCCACGGTAGCGCGCCTCTCCGGAGGCCAGCGCGGCGACCGCGCGCTGGCGTTCGAGCTCGGCGCCGGCGCGCGAAGCGAAGATCTCGAGTACCCGGCAGGGGTGCCCATCAACGGACCAGGGCGGCGCGCCGATGATCGCCAGGACACCGTTGACAGTGCCGTCGACCGAGAACAATGGCGTTCCGAGGTAGCTCTGCCTGGCCGCATCGGAAAGCCTCGGGTCGTTCGCCAGGCGTTCGCCAGCGTCGTTCACCCGGACCGTGCGCGCGCTCGCCGCAACCTCGGCGCAGAGCGTTCCGGCGAGCGGATAGCTGCCGCCGGCGAGCAGCCGACCGTCGACCCAGGCAGCGAGCATCCTGGCCTCGCCGGCATCGCTGCCGACGAGTTCGTCGATGCAGACGGCCCTGGACGGCCAAGCGGCGGCGAGCTCGCGAACCAGAACGTTGAAGAACTCCTGCCCGGTCTTGCGGGCGGTGCCGACCAGCAGGCGGTGCAGCAGCGCTTCCTGCTGCCGGCGCTGGCGCTCGGCGCGGTGCTTTTCGAGCGCCAGCTCGACGGTCACTCGCAGCGCGTGTTCGTGCCACGGCTTGCGGATGTAGCCGTAGGGCGCGGCGGCAAGAACGCGCGCCAGAATCTGCTCGGGGTTGACCGCCGACAGCATCACCACCGGAACGTCGAAATGCTGCAGGATCATCTCGGCGGCGACGATGCCGTCAAGGTCTCCGGGCAGCAGGATATCCATCAGCACCAGGTCGGCGGCGGCACTGCGTACCATCGAGATCGCTGTCTGACCGTCAAAGGCCTGTGTCGTCTCGTAGCCTGCCGCAGCAAGCTGCAGCGCCAGCAAGGCCGCGAGCTGGCGATCATCCTCGACGATCAGGATGCGCTTCGCTCCGGCAGCGTCCGTCCCAATGGCCGGTGGCCCCTGCGGGCGGGTCAGGGCGTCGTCCTTCATGCGCACAGTTCGGCCAGCGCCACCGGCAGTTCCGGCACCAGATTGGCCTTGCAGACGTAGGCGTGCACGCCGACCGCCGCCGCCGCCGCGCGGTATTCGGGAGTCGAATGCAGCGACAGAATGACGATCTTGATCCCGGCGTGTTCCCGACGGATTCTCTTCGCCGTCTCCAGGCCGCCGAGGCCAGCCATCGCCAGATCGAGGATCACCACGTCGGGGGCGCTGCCGGCGAGCGCCGCCAGCGCCTCTTCGCCGGAAGCGACGCTGCCGACGATCTGGTAGCCCGGCCGGCGCAGCAAGCGCGCCAGCAGCCTCCGGAACTCAAGACAATCATCGACCAACAGCAATCTGAGCGTGCGCATGGCGACCCTCCAGCCAGTAAGACTCGGGGCCACATTAAACGTTGCCGCTGCCGCGCGCCATCGGGCGATCCCCTAGACGCGACCAGACAAATCCTGGTCAACGGGCGGACGTTCGGACCGGCAAGGACTACTTCTCGGCCGACACCAGGCCGCTGCGGATCGCGTAGCGGGTCAGCCCCGCCACGTCGTGAATGCCGAGCCGCTCCATGATCTGGGCGCGATGCGACTCGACCGTCTTGGCGCTGATTCCCAGATCGAAGGCGATTTCCTTGGCCCCATTGCCGGCCGCGATGCAGCACAGGATCTCGCGCTGGCGCGGCGTCAGGGCGGGGTCGGCAGGGCGGTCGCCTTGCAGCCGGGCAAGGTAGCCGTCAACCACTTGCCGCGAGACGCCGGGCGACAGCCAGCTTTCGCCGCGCATCACGGCGCGCAGCGCAAGTTCGAGCTCGATCGGCGCGGCGTCCTTGATCAGGTAACCGGCGGCGCCGGCTTGCAGCGCCTGCAGCACGTACTCGGCGTCGGCGTGCATCGACAGCACCACCACCCGCACCGCCGGATGCTGGCGGCGGATTTCGGCCGCCGCCGCCAACCCGTCCATGCCCTTCATCGCGATGTCGATGAGCAGCACATCGGGCAGGCACTCGCCAACCCGGCTGATCGCCTCGTTGCCGTCGGCGGCCTCGCCGACCACTTCGACGCCGACGAAGGCGCCGAGCAGCGAGCGGATGCCGGCGCGCACCAGGACATGGTCGTCGGCGAGGACGACGCGAATGGCGTCGCTCACAAAGTCGCCTCGGCGAGCGGCAAACTGGCGCGCACCTCGCTACCGGCGGCGCCGGAGGACACCGTCAGCTGCCCGCCGACCAGTTCGGCGCGTTCCTGCATCGAGAGCAGGCCGAGACTCTGTCCGCGCGTCGCGCTGGTGAGCGCCGCCGGCACGTCGAAGCCGTGGCCGTCGTCACGCAGCGACAAGCGCAGCGCGCCGTCGGCCAGCCGCAGCTCGAGCGCCACGGCGGTCGCGCCGGCGTGGCGGACGACGTTGTTCAGCGCCTCCTGCGCGATGCGAAAGCAGGCGATGCCGATCTCCTCGGGCAAGTGCGCCGGACACTCGTCGGCCACCAGCGTCGCCTTGATCCCGGCGTGACGGCACGTGCTGTCGAGGTGTGCACGCAGCGCCGGCACCAGGCCCAGATCGTCGAGTTGCGGCGGGCGCAGCGCGACCGACAGCGCGCGCACCCGCTGCAGTGTCCGGTCGGCGATCTCGCCGGCCTCGCGGACGGCCTCGGCGTCGCCTCCCGCACCCCATCGTGCCAAGCCATGCAGGACGATCTTGATCATCGTCAGGTTCTGCCCGATGTCGTCGTGCAGATCCCGGGCAAGACGACGCCGCTCGGCTTCCTGCACGCCGATCAGACGTGCCGACAGCTCGTGCAGGCGGTCGCGCGCGCTGCGCAGGTCCGCTTCGGCGCGCTGCCGTCGGGAGTCGGCGTCAAAGTTGTCGAGAGCAAACGAGATGTCGCTGGCCAGTTCGCCGAGCAGCTCGATCAGCGCCTGGTCGAAAAAACCGACCTGCCCGGCGTACAGACAGAAGGCGCCGACCACCTCGCCGCCACGCCGGACCGGCAACGCGGCCGAGGCGCTGATTCCCGCCGCGCGGGCGCGTTCCTGCCAGGGACGCGTCCGTGGGTCGGCCAGGTAATCGTTGCACACCGCGATGCTGCCGGCGCGCATCGCGGTCCCGACCGGACCATGCCCCTCCTCTTGCTGGCCGTCGATCGAAATGCGCAGGCCGCCAAGATAGGTCTTGGCCATGCCGTGCTCGGCGGCAACCCGCAGCCAGCCGGCGGCGTCGAGCAGGCCGATCCAGGCGCCGCTGACGCCGCCGTGATCAACGACGATCTGGCAAGCGCGCACCAGCATCTCGTCGGCCGATTCGGCGTGCATGATCGCGTGATTGGTCTGGGCGAGCGCGTTGTAGAAGCCGCTCAGCCGGCGCAGGCGCAGCTCGGCATCCTTGCGTGCGCTGATGTCGCGGGCGATGGCAAAGACGCCTCGCAACTCGCCGGCAATCTTCAGACAACCCTTGGTGGTCAGGAAGGTGTGCGAGCCGTCAACGCCACCGAATTCCTCCTCGATCGTCTCGGTCGCATCCGCCGCGGCGAGGCGCTGGTCGTCGGCGCGAAAGCGCGCCGCCACCTCGGCGGCAAAGTCGTCGGCCTTCTTCTCGATGCCCTCGCCCACCACGTACAGCGTGAAGCCCGCGACCCTGGTCTTCTTCTCGTCCAGCATCCGGCCCACGGTCTGCTTGCCGTCGGCTGCCTTGACGAAGACCTGATCGAGCAGCGAGACCTCCTTGAGGAACTTCTGCACCGAGCCTTCGACCATTTTGGCCACGATCTCGGCTGGCTTGCCCGACTCAGCGGCCTTTTCGGCGGCGATCTTGCGCTCTTTCTCAACCAATTCGGCAGGCACTTCGGCCGACGACAGTGCGGCGGGCTTCATCGCAGCAATGTGCATCGCCGCATCCTTGGCAGCCACGGCGTCGCCTTCGAACTCAACGATCACACCGATGCGTACGCCGTGCAGATAGTGGGCCAATTGGCCACCGCCTTCGTAGCGCTTGAAGCGGCGAATCGTCATGTTTTCGCCGTTTTTGCCAATCAGCCCCTTGCGCACGTCCTCGACCGTCGGCCCGAAATCTTCCATCGCCAGCGGCAGGGCAGAAAGCGCGGTCACGTCGGCAGGGTTGTGCTCGGCGACCAGTTGAGCGCAGCTCTGCACAAAGGCCAAGAACAGATCGTTCTTGGAAACAAAGTCGGTTTCGCAGTTGACCTCGACCAACGCGCCGGTCGAACCCGACACAGCGGCGGCGATGACACCTTCGGCGGTCACACGGGCGGCGGCTTTGCTGGCCTTGTTGCCCAGTTTGACACGCAGGATTTCCTCAGCACGGACCATGTCGCCCTCGGCTTCGGTCAGGGCTTTTTTGCACTCCATCATCGGGGCGTCGGTCTTGGCTCGAAGTTCAGCGACCATGCTTGCGGTAATAGCCATTTTTCAGTCCTCCAGGGGCCCGACGGCCCCGTTACAACAGGTTGATCCAGATTCAAAAGGTCTCGGCCAGCAAAAAGGGGCTGCATGAGCCCCTTTTGGCGTGGCCCGACCGACCCGCCTCAGGCGGCTTCGCCCTGCACTTCCACGTACTCCTCGCCGCCGTCTTCAGAGGCAACGGCCTTGGTCAAGTCGGCCACGGCCTGATTGCGACCTTCAAGGATCGCGTCGGCGATGCCGCGGGCGTAGAGCGCCACAGCACGGGCGGAGTCGTCGTTTCCGGGAATCACATGGTTGATGCCTTCGGGTGAGTGGTTGGTGTCCACCACGCCGACCAGGGAGATGCCGATTTTCTGTGCTTCGAGCACTGCGATCTTGTGGAAGCCCACGTCAACCACAAAGATCGCATCGGGCAGGGCGTTCATGTCTTGAATGCCGCCGATGTCTTTTTCCAGCTTTTCCATTTCCCGGGTGAACATGAGCTGCTCTTTCTTGCTCATGTGATCCAGACCTGCTTCTTTCTGAGCCTGCATGTCCTTCAGGCGCTTGATCGAGGTCTTCACCGTCTTGAAGTTGGTCAGCATGCC
>DPSD01000541.1:0-207 GCA_003538495.1 Accumulibacter sp. | reverse complement strand
GTCAGCATGCCGCCGAGCCAGCGCTGATCCACGAAGGGCACACCTGCACGACGTGCTTCGGTGGCAACGATGTCGCGAGACTGGCGCTTGGTGCCCACCATGAGGATGGTGCCGCGGTTGGCGGTGAGCTGGCGCACAAACTTCTGGGCATCCTCGAACAGCGGCAGCGTCTTTTCGAGGTTGATGATGTGAATCTTGTTGCGATGG
>DPSD01000293.1 GCA_003538495.1 Accumulibacter sp. | reverse complement strand
GGTCGGCTGCAACCTGCTTGAAACTGGTGACCAGTTCAGCCGCCCGAATCAGATTGCGCGAAGCGATGTCGGTTCCCGTATCCATGGCCTCGAGCAATCGGTCGAGACTGGATCGTTTCAAGCCCTGCACACCCTCCTGTCGGAAAGCAGCGAGCGCGTTGCGCAGGGTGGACACGGCCATGACGCCATTGCCCAGAGGCGTGTTCAGTTCGTGGGCAATGCCGGCGACCAGGGCGCCAAGGGCCGCCAGTTTCTCGGAACGAACCAGTTCATTCTGGGTGAGCTGCAGGTGCTCAAGCGTGGTGGACAGTTCGGCGTTGGCCGCATGCAACTGCTCGGTACGTTGCTGAACACGCGCCTCCAGTTCCTGCTGGCGCTCCTGGAGGATACCGGCCATCCGCTCGAGGTCGGCCGACAGTTCATTCAGCTCGATGGTGCGGCCGCGGGGCCAGCTACCGGCGGGTTGGCCATCGGCCACACGCCGGGTTCGCTCGGTAATGGCGCTGATCGGACGGGCCATGCCGATGGCCCAGAGGGGCGCAAGCAGGAGGCCGACGAGCATCGAGCCAGCGAGGGCCGTAATGGCCAGTTCGAGAGTTGAAGCAACGCGCGGGTTGGCGAGCCCGCCAGGGGTTCTGGTCACAACATACCAATTGAGAAGATCGGAACGGGCGATGGCGGCTTCGAAATCGCGGCCCTCGAAGCGCATCCGGCCACTGCTCACGGCTTCTGCGCCGGCCTGCCGGAGGAGCGGCTCGCTCCCCAGATTGACAACCCCGACGCGCGTCGGGTCTTCGCTGTCGGCGAGAATTTCCCCATGGCGGTCGACCACCCAGACCATCAGGTTCCGCCGCCCGGACGCGGTACGCAGGGTCTTCAGAATATAGTCGAGAGACATTTCGCCGATGATGATGCCGTTGCCCGCAGCAACGCCGACCGCAATGGCAAGAGCGCTGGACACTGGCGACAGGTACTTGTCGCTCCAGATCGCTTCCTGACGTTCCTTGACCCGGCGAAAAATTGGGTCCCGGGACAGGTCGCTGCCGATCAGCTCCTGGCGGCGGCCCGCGCCGAGGGCGATGTTCACGGCAGCACGCAAGACCGCCCCACTGTGATCAATCTCGTAAATCGCAGTGAACGCGCCGTGTTCGCTGACCGCACGCTCAAGGACGGATTGCACGTCGCCGCCTGCGGATGCCGGGATGACGGCAGCGATCAGTTCCAGCTGCGCCTGCAGAGCGCCGAGAATCACCTCGCTGCGCTGCGCCAGATCGGCCGCTTCGAGGCGCAGGTCGGTGCGTGTTTCATCGCTGATCTGGGGAATGCGAACGAGAACGAAGACGGCGCCGACGACCACGAAGGTGACAGACGATATGATCGTCAACAGCCCGATCAGAGAGGTACGCAAGCGCCACTGACGTCCACTCATGGCTCGCGCAGGAACCGGCCGTCACCAATGACCATGAAGTAGGCGGCTCGATCGGCATCACCATTGGCATCGAAGCGAATCGACTGCTGCAGCCCTTCGTAGGGTCCGAACTTGAACAGGGCGGCCTTGGCGCTCATGCCCTTCGTACGCCTGGCCAGTGCAGTCAGGGTCACGGTCGCCGCATCGTGGGCGAGCACACTGCCGAAGACCGGTTCCTTGCCGAAGCGTTGGCGGTACGCCTCGCGAAAACGCTGATAGCGCGGGGAGGGATCATCCTGGTTGTAGTTCTGGACGATCATCATGCCTTCCACCGCCTTGCCGCCAAGTTCGATCAGTTGTTCTGTGGCCGCCCATTCGACGCTGATGAGAACAATCTTCGCATCGACTTTGCGGGCTTGCTGCGCCAGGCGCGCAGCGTCGACCGCGTTCCCGATGAACAACAAGCCGTCGGGCCTGGGCTGGAGCATGCTCGCAATCACTCCGGAGTGATTGGCCGACCCCGAGTCGAAGTAGGACGCGACCAGGACCACTCCCCCGAGGGCTTCGTAAGCGGTCTGGAACTCCATCAGCCAGCTCTCGGAAAACGAGCGATTATTCTCGTTGACAGCAATGCTGATACGCCGGATGCCTTTCTGGAAATAGTGCGTGGCGTAATGGCGGCCATTGTCGCGCGTCGTCCAGTTGATGCGAAAAAGCATGTCGTCTCGGCCGTGAAACTTGACCGCCGAGGCACTGGGCGAAACCAGCAGCACCCGGGCCTTCTCGAAAATAGGCAGGATGACGTCGGTCATACCGCTGGTGGTCGGGCCGATGACGGCGTCGACGCCCAGATGGAGCAGACCCTCGGCCGCCTGGCGGGCGGATTCCGGATCAGGCCCGGTGTCGCGAACCAGGAGTTCGATACGCTGGCCCGAGAATGGTCCGGCGGCGCGGAATTCATCGACGGCCAGGGTCACCCCGTTACGTGCCGCCTCTCCGAGGTCGGCGGTGCGACCCGTCAGTTCGACCAGGACGCCAATGCGCAATGGCTCTTCTTCTGCGCACGCGGACAGCAGCAGGACAGCAAGGCTCAGGACGATCAGCCGCAGCCATGCCTTCAATTCTGGTCTCCTTTGTAGCGGGCATGCCAGGCAATGAATTCGCTTTCCTGCATGGGGTGGCCATAGTGGTAGCCCTGCGTCTCGTTGCAACCCAGAGCCTGGAGCAATTCCTCCAGATTCTGGTTTTCGACGCCCTCGGCGATGACCTGCAAACCCAGTTCCCGGCCAAGAACGATGATCGTGCGGGCGATACGCGTGCCATTGTCGTCCCGTTCCAGGGCACGGACGAAGCTGCGGTCGATCTTGAGGCGATCGGCCGGCAGCTTGTCGAGGTAGGCCAGGGACGAGTAGCCGGTACCGAA
>DPSD01000294.1 GCA_003538495.1 Accumulibacter sp. | reverse complement strand
GGCGGGTGCGGCGCCGGATCTACCCGCTCCGCCTCCAGCGCACCGGTGCCGCCGCCGTCCGACCTTGCGCCAATTAACGGCGACGTTGGCCGCGGCCGGTAGTTCCTCTCATCAAAGCCGGTTTCCACGCCAACCCAGTCACCCGATAGCGGCGCGGCCGGATTGACGAGCAGCGGGTCGCCGTACACGTCGCCCGGGCCGCGCATCCGCAAGACCGGCTGCTCGCTCCAGGCGTTATTGTGAAAGTCAATCGCGCCGCTGGAATTGGTGCCGATGTCGCCATTCTCCGGCGCGTAGATAAAGTGAATCACGTTATCGCGCACCACGGCCGCGCCGTGCGGCCGTCCTTGCACGTTAGCCAGGATGTCGATGCCGCGCGTCGTCTTTGGCCCGGCGACAAACGTGTTACCGGCAATCAGCGTCGTCTCATCCAACTGCGTGTCGTAGTTGTGCGCATTGTTGCGCACCTGAAACAGCTTGCCGCTGCCGACTATCAGATTGTCAATAATCTTGTTTCCGGCGCTAGGCGGCCAGTTGCCGCTACCGTTTTCGTCACCAATGATGATGCCGCTTGGCGCGTCGTACCTGTCGCCCAGCGGCTTCGTATCGCCGGTGTAGATGACGACGTTGCCGCGCACGGTGTTGTTCGTGGCGCGATTGATGTAGATGCCGACGTGGGCCGAATTGATGACCATGTTGTTTTCAACCAACAGGCCGCTACTGCCCCGGTCGATGTTGATGCCCTCGCCCAGGCCGTTCGCGATGACGTTGTCGCGGATGGTTGAATCCTTGACCTGAGCAAACAGGAATGAACCATTGACCCGGCCGCCGCGGGTGACGACGCGCTCCTGGCCCGGCCGGGTGATGACGTTATTTTCAATGAGTAGCCCACTAAGATATGTCCCGGCCGGGGCGTTGGCTCCCAGGCCGCCTTTGTAACAGTTGTCAATCCGGTTCCCCCGGACGGTGACATTCGACGCCGACACGCCGATGCCGCGGCCAGGGCAATTGCGGATGGATAGCCCTTCCACGACTATGCCCTCAGTGCCGCAGCCGACCGTGCCGCCGAACGTGTCTTCGACGGTCTGGCCGTTCCAGCCGCCATCGATGACCGGCTCCTCGCCCGCCGCCGCCCGGAGCGTCACGCGCTTCTCCAGCTTGACGCCTTCGCGGTAGATGCCGCTATACACCTCAATCACGTCATCGGCCGCGGCCGCCTCAACCGCCGCGCGGATGGTCTGATAACTGCCTGATGCTCCTACTGTTAAAATGGTCATCCTAGAATCCTCCGTCCGGCCGCTCTGACCGGCATAGCTCAATCAACCGCACTAGCAGCCCGCGCCGCCGCGCGACGTTAACCAATGACACGGCCCGTGTCGCGGCCGTGTCGCCGCTCACCGCGCCGTCGATGCCTAACTCAAACGCCAGGTTATTCATTTCGTCGAATGAGAACCGCGCTTCAATTGTTTTCACCAATCGGCTAATCGACCCTGGCGAAACCGGCTTGATATGCTCAGCCGGTTCCGGCGGCGGTTCCTGCCCCGTCGCCTCGCGGAACATCGACCCCAAGCGCCGGGCGTAGGCGATCCATTCCTGTAATAAAGCGCGGTTGGCTATGTGGCCTTCTCGCAGTTCGTGAACCTGATTTCTCAAGTCCTCAATCTCTGATTCCAGGTTATCCTGCCGCGTCTGATTGGATACCATCGACCGCTCCAGGCTCTCGATAATCGACGCCCGCGCCGAGGCTCGCCAAATCCAGCTAACCGACAACACGGCCAGCGCCAAGCCGATACTGACCGCAACAAGTTCCATTACGACCTACGCTTCACGGCCAGCGCCAAAGACAGCGCCGCTATGCCCAGCACCTGATAGCGCAATACGAACGACAGGCACATCGTCTGCCGCGCGTCCAGCGCGTCGGGAAACCACAGAAACAGCGCGTAGAAGACGACGTGCCCGGCGGCCACCATCCCGGCTGCAAAGGCCAGCGGCCGCAAGCGCGGCCAGCGCCAGCCGACGAACCACGCGGCCGCCAACAGCGCGGCATAACCGGCGAACAACCCGGCCTGCATGAACGTGGTCGCTTGCTCAGGCGTCATCTTTACACCCAGCTATCCAACGTCTTGACCGTCCCTTCGTAGTCCATCGCCCTGAGATACATAGCGCCACCTTCATCGACGACATACAGCAGTACCTGCCCGGCCGGCGGCGGCGCGGGCGTCTCGGCCAACACGACCAGCAGCAGCCCCGGCAAGGTCAGACGGCCGTCGTCATCCGGCGTGCTCACCGCTCGTTCCAGTTGACCGACCCGCCGCTGAGCATCTTCCAGTTGGTCAACCAGATTGTCCTTCAGCCGTCGCCGCGCCAGCATATCGCTCATACCAGCACCACCCGGCAGACGCCCGCCGCCGGCCTAAACTCTCTCCCGACCAACCGCCGCGTGCCCCGATAGCCGCCCATCATCGAATACAGTTCAATCCCCACGCCGTCGCCGACGTCGTAGTCGGCAAACCGCGCCGGCGGCAGGTTGATCGCCTCCACCGACATGGCGACGTAAGGTTCAGCGCTCAAGGCCAGTTCGTTCTCGGTCAGTATATTGAGCGTCGTCTGATCTGCCGCGTCGCTGAATACCTTCGGCCCCTGTCGCAAGCCGAAACGGGCGATACTGTCGTCATCCCGGGCGCTGGAATAGAGCCGCCCGGTGTCATCCCAGCCGCTCCCCGCGCCGGCCGTCAACCACTCATTGACGATTGGTCCCTGCTCCTCCGGCTCGATGACGGCGTTATGGCCTTCCAGCAGCCACACGTTCGCCAGGTCACGCCCGCGGCGCTGGTAGAGATTAAGCCGGAAGCGGATGCGCCCGGCCTCCAGTACGCCGACTACGGCGAATTCGGCCGCCGCGCGAAGTAAGTCGGATTGCGCCACGTCGAGCAGTTCCTCGAAGTGGTACGTTTCTGAAAACGCCCAGCCGCCCAGGTCGATATAGCCCGGCTCGACGACCCGCGGGCCGGCCTGCTCCTTCAGTAGCGCCGTCATCATCGCCCCGGCCGTCGCCAGCGAAAACGCCCGGTTGCGGCCGGTCAATCGGTGCGCCAGCAGCCGCTCGCCGCTATAGGCCGTCAGCGTCACACTGCCGTAGCGCCAACCGCGCGGCGGGTCGATGAACCCGGCCCAGGGCGGCAGTCCGTTGTCCAGATAGATGAGCAGTCGGTTGCCATATTCCAGCAGGTGCGCCGCCGGGCCGGGATTGGCGACGATGAGCCGCGCCTGGCCGAATTCGTTTAACTGCCACGTCAGACTATCGATTTCGGCCGCCGTGTGGTCAAGGCAT
>DPSD01000287.1:647-4889 GCA_003538495.1 Accumulibacter sp. | reverse complement strand
GGCCGGGATCAGGAAATCTGAACTTGCTTCGCGCGACTTCATCCGCAAGGCGCGCGACGTCGATATCACGATTGCGCGCAATCACGAGTATCCCGACCTGCTGGACGAAGGTCTGATCGAGGACCTGACACCGCTGCTGCAGAAGTTCGGGTTCTCGCTGCCCGAAGACACGGCCAGCGGGTACATACTGCTGCGTCAGCAGGCCTATCTGGGTGACCGCGTCGTCGCCATCCCGGCGGACCTCGATGTACAACTGATCTACCTGCGCAAGGATCTGCTTGAAGATCCCGCCGAAGGCAGACGTTTTCGCAACAAGTACGGTCGGGATCCGTCCGTTCCAAGGACGTGGAAGGAATACACGGAACTTGTCAGCTTCTTTAACCGCCCGCAGGAGGGCTTTTACGGCGCACTCGAACCTCGTGAAAGACTGACGGCCTGGATGTACTGGTTTCCGCGCTACGCCGCGTTCGCCGCGCCCGGGCAGTACCTCTTCGATGAGCGGATGAAGCCATTGATCGACTCACCCGCCGGAGTCGCCGCGACCGAAAGCTGGCTGGCGACCATTCCTTTCTCGCCACAGGAAGTGAGCGGCGAAGGCAAGGACTACAACTACACCTTGCCTTATTTTCTGCGTGGCAAGGGATTCTCGACGCTGATCACGCCAGCCGGCGCCAAGATCGCCAACCTTGAGCAATCGGCGATCAAAGGCAAGGTCATCGCTGCTCCGCTTCCCGGCCGCTTCGTCGGCGATCGCCTGCTGCGCCGGTCGACGATCATGTACGGCAATAACCTCGTCCTGCCGCGATCGGGCAAGAACAAGGAACTCGCCTTCCTGTACGCGATGTGGCAGACCGACCCGGACAACTCCATTCGCGCGGTACTGGTCAGCGGCGGCTTTGCCGACCCCTACCGATACAACCACCTGACCAACGCCGAGATACGCAAGGTCTACTCGCCACAGGCGCTCGACGCCTTGCGCGCGGCACTGCCGGACACCTTGCCGGCCGGTACCGGTCTGCCGGGCGACGCGGAGTACCTGGTGGCTCTCGGGCAGCAACTCTGGCTCGCGGCGACGGGATCTCAGAGTGCGGGACAAGCCATGGCAAGAACCGCGGGCGAATGGGAGGCCATCACCGAACGTCTCGGGCGCGAGCAACAGATCGCGCACTGGAAAAGCTTCCGAAAGAATTTTCCGGGCGTCGTCAGTGACAACAAGTCTCGTTGATCGGGAAACGAGATGAGGCGCAGCCGGCGGCTGACCATATCGCGCCAGCTGACGCTGGGTTTTGGCGCCGTTGGTTTGCTGGTCCTGGCCCTGGTCGTGCTGGGCGAACTGGTGGTGCGCGACGCCGCCGAGCGCCTGGAAACGACGCTCAACCAGCAGGTCAGGCCGCTTGCCAACCTGAATCGACTGCAGGCCCGCATCAACCGCATTCGAGTGATTGAAATAGAAATCCCGAAACTGACCGACTACTTCGGCGTAACGTCCCACGTCGCCCAGCTGAGCGCCGAGATGACGGATTTCTCCAGCGAACTCGCTGCGCGCACCGCCCGCCTCGTTGCCGAGGACGAGCTTGCGGCCAGACGGCTGAGCGAATCGTGGGCACGCTACCGTAGCGACCTGCTCAAGGTCATCGACCGTGCCGAAGCGATGAACCTGACGGAGGCCGAACGTATCTCGATGTTCGAGTCCGCCGCCCGCTTCCGTTGGCTCTCCGACACCCTGCGGCAACTGGCCGAAGACACCGAGGCCCACGCCAGCGAGGACTTCGAGCGTGCGCTCAGCGAACACCAGAGCCAGCGCCGCATATTGCTCGGCATTTCCGGCGTCGGCCTGATCATCATCGCGCTGCTGGTCTTTCTGCAGGCCCGCTCGCTCTCCAGCCGCATTTCCAGGCTCGGGGCCGCAGCGCGGGAAATGGCTGAGAACCGCACTGACCGCCCGCTGTTGGCCACCGGCAGAGACGAACTCACCGACCTCGCAAACGCGTTCAACGTCATGCAGGAGAAAGTTCACGCCCGGGAAGGAAGTCTGCGCGAGGCCAACGCCCGGATGGAAGATCGCGTCGACGAACGGACGCGCGAGTTGAATGAATCAAACATCCTCCTGCGACGGGAAATCGACGAACGCCAGTTCGCCGAAAGCCGCCTGCGGCTGGTATCGGAGGCCATCCAGCACAGCCCGGTCGGCGTCATGATCCTTGCCGTCGACGGCGACATCGAATACGCGAACGCCACGTTGCACGAGATGACCGGGCTCACCTCGAGCGCCCTCCGCCCGCATCTCGCCGAGATCGTCTGCGGCCAGTCGTGCGGCGCCCGTGAACTCGAAGACGCGTTGAATGCAGTTCGACGTACCGGTGAATGGCAAGCGAACGTCGAAGGCAGGCGAAACGACCGGGCTTACTGCCAGCATGTTCGCATCTCGCCGGTTACCGGCAATGACCAATGCGTCACGCATTTCCTGGTGGTGTACGAGGACATCACCTTGCGTCGCGAGCAGGAGCAGCAAATCCTTCACCAGGCGCAGTACGACAATCTTACCCACTTGCCAAATCGTCTGCTGGCCATGGATCGCCTGGGCCAAGCCATCGCCGTGGCGAACCGCGACGGCGGCCAGGTCGTAGTGATGTTCATTGATCTCGATGATTTCAAGAAGGTTAACGACTCGCTCGGACACGGCACCGGCGATTCGCTGCTCGTCGAGGCCGCGACCCGACTCGTTGCCACCACCCGCGCCGAAGACACGGTGGCAAGGCAGGGCGGCGACGAATTCCTGGTGATTCTCGGCAATCTGCACGCCAGCGGCGACACCCAGATGCTGGCAATGAAGATCATCGGCGCCTTTGCACCACCCTTCCTGATTGAACAGCACGAACTGTTCGTCTCGCCAAGCATTGGCATCGCCGTCTACCCGACCGATGGAGACTCACCGAGTACATTGTTGCGCAATGCCGACGTTGCGATGTACGAGGCCAAGGACTCCGGCCGCAATACCTTCCGCTTCTTCAATCAGGATGTCCACGATCATTCTGTCCGGCGTCTTTCGATGGAACATCGGCTTCGTAACGCCCTGGCCCACGACGAATTGCGCCTTTTCTATCAACCGTTGGTCGAGGTTGCCACACGTCGCGTTATCGGAGCCGAGGCACTATTGCGCTGGGAAAGTCCGGATTTCGGATTGCTGGCACCGGATTCGTTCATCCACATCGCCGAGCAGACCGGGCTGATTGTCGACATCGGCGATTGGGTCATCCAGACCGCCTGCGGCGAATTGCGCAAGTGGCTCAATAGGCACGACCAGCCCATGCAAATGGCGGTGAACGTTTCGCCACGGCAGTTTCGCGACAATCGAATCACCGAAACGATACGCAATGGTCTGGATCGGCACCGGCTGCCGCGCGGCGCTCTGCAGATCGAGGTCACGGAAGGTCTGCTGATTCGAAATCGGAGTGAGGTGCTGGAAATCCTGCTGGCGATCCAGGCGCTGGGAGTGCGCATCGCCATGGACGATTTCGGCACCGGCTATTCCTCGCTCAGCTACCTCAAGCGCTTCCCCTTCCACACCCTGAAAATCGACCGCGAATTCATTCGCGACCTTGCCGATGACAGTGACGACCACGCCTTGGTCGCTGCCGCCATCCGCATGGGCAAGAGCCTGGGCTTGCGCCTTGTCGCCGAAGGCGTAGAAAGCGAAGAGCAATTACGAATCCTCGCCAACCTTGGATGCGACTCCATTCAGGGCTACTTGATCGGCAAACCCGTTCCAGGCGAAGACTTCGTCCATTCCTGGCTCGACCGCGCGGAACGGCCCGCCTCCCCGCCGCAGGACGCGGCTCCAGCGGCCGGGCCAAGGCATTGAGTCATCGTGCTGATTGGCCAGCCGCCGCAAGCCACGGCGAAGGCCAAGTCGGCGAGCAGCGGTTGGCGCGATGGCTGCGGCGCGCCGGACCACCAGCGAGGACTCTCGCCGTCGCACGATCGCCAGTCAGCTGGCCTTCAGCGGCAGTATCGGCGGCTTGGCCAGCGCGCGGCGCAACTGCCACTGCTTGACCAGCGCGTACAGCGCCGGGATGACGCAGAGCGTCAGTACCGTCGACGAGACCATGCCGCCGACCATCGGTGCTGCGATGCGGCTCATCACCTCCGAACCGGTGCCGGTCGACCACATGATCGGCAGCAGGCCGGCCATGATCGCCACCACGGTCATCATCTTCGGTCGCACGCGTTCGACGGCGCCTT
>DPSD01000287.1:0-246 GCA_003538495.1 Accumulibacter sp. | reverse complement strand
ACTGGTCGAGGTAGATCAGCATCACCACGCCGGTCTCGGCAGCGACACCGGCCAGCGCGATGAAGCCGACGGCGACCGCGACGCTCATGTTGTAGCCGAGCCACCACATCAGCCAGACCCCGCCGACCAGCGCGAAGGGCACCGAGAGCATGACGATCAGGGTCTCGGTCAGGCGCCGGAAGTTGAGATAAAGGAGCACGAAAATGATCGCCAGGGTCAACGGCACGACCACCGCCAGCTTGGCCT
>DPSD01000636.1 GCA_003538495.1 Accumulibacter sp. | reverse complement strand
GCCCGCCACCCCGGCGCCGTCGCGGCGCCGACCGCCGGTCTGCATTTCGACGACGCACTGCTCGCCAGACTCGCGCAGCGCGGCGTCGAAGTAGCCTGGCTGACGCTGCACGTCGGCGCCGGCACCTTTCAGCCGGTACGCGCGCATCGGGTCGCCGAGCACCGGATGCACGCCGAACGCTTCGCCATTCCGGCGGCGACGGTCACCGCCATCGCCCGCACCCGCGCCCGCGGCGGCAAGATCGTCGCCGTCGGGACGACCAGCCTGCGCGCCCTCGAAGCCGCCGCGCAGGGCGGTGCGCTGTGTGCTGGCACGGCCGAGACCGACATCTTCATCACCCCGGGCTACCGCTTCCAGGTCGTCGACCGGCTGATCACCAACTTCCACCTGCCGAAATCGACGCTGCTGATGCTGGTCTCGGCGTTCGCCGGACTCGAACCGATCCGTGCCGCCTACCGGCACGCGATCGCCCAGCGCTACCGCTTCTTCAGCTACGGCGACGCCATGCTGCTGACCAGAAAATGAGTCTCGCCCCCCGTCCGGCCGCCTGTTCCCACCGTCCTGCCTTCCGGCAGCCCCACCTCTCAGCCCTCGCCCGTCAATGAACAAGCCATCCTTGAATCGCAGCGCCATCGAGCAACTCGACAAACTCGGACTAGCGCCAGACACGCATCAGGTTGCGCTGGCCTGCGCGCTGCTGTGGACCTTTCGCACCAACACCGACGTCCACCGCCTGCTGGCCTTGACCGGGCTGGCGAGCAGTGCCGGCAAGGCGTTCACCGCCGGCGACGTCAAGTCGGCAACGCAGAAACTCCGCGAAAGCGGCCTGCTGGTCGACGAGCCCTCGCGCGCCACCACCTTTCACCTGGTGGACGCGCTACGCGCGCCGCTGTACCGCCAGTTGCTCGAAACCCATCCCGGCAGCACGCTGGCGCAGCTGATCGCCGACCTGGATCATTTCGATCCATCGCGATCGACCTACTACTGGCCCACCGCGAGCGTACCGACGACCATCGCCTACGTCCGCGCACGCTTCTATTCGGGCGCGCCCAGCGAGGAGCTGTCGCACCTCAAGAACGTCCTGAGCCGATCGATGGAATGGTCGCAGATCATGGTCAAAGCCATTCTGCTGCCCTTTGACGGGCCAAGTTTCGAACGCATCGAGCCACTCTGGCGATCACGCCTCGCTTACCAGGCGGTCGCCACCCTTTGCCTGTACTGGGCCCCGGAGTACCTGTCGATCGCCGAATGGGCCGGCAACCAGCTGCGACACCACCCTGAGGACCTGTCCGACGACCTGTGCCTGACCCTCGGTGACCTGGCCGTGCAACGCGGCGACAGCGATCTGCTGCACGCTGCGCTACCCGAGCTCGAAGACGGTCTGGCGGCGGGCCTGCGCGCTGCGGCGCTGGTCGCTGAAGGCCGGTGGGCGGACGGGCAGGCGGCGTTCGAAGCGGCGTTGAAACAACGCAAGAGCGAAATCGGTGGTACCAAGAATCTGCTGCCGCTCAGTTTCGCATGGCTCTATCCGCTGTCGCTGCTCGCCCAGTCGACCCCCAGACACCTCGAACTGGCACGCAGGTTTTGCGCTGGCGAGGCCGGCAAGCGCGACCCCAGCCCCCACGACAGCTGGGGTCGCTGGGTGCACGCGATCGATGTGCGACTCGGCAAGACGTCGATCAACCGCACGGTTTTCACGCCCGTCGGCGAACCGCAGGTGCGGTGGACGCTCGACGCGTTGTGGGCGATTCTGCTCGCCGCCTGGCTTGGCCGCGAAATGATCGCCGAAGCCGATCCGCAAGTACCGGCCACCGAGTGGCGGCCGACGATCCACTTTCTGCGCCAGCGCCTGCAGAGCTGTCGGCTGCAGGCGCCGCTGCGCCTGCTCGACGGCTGCGAAGCGGTGCTCGACGGCGGCGAACCGCCCGCCGGCTTCTTTGTCGCTGGCGCTGCCGAGAAGTGGCGCGAGGTCCTGATCGCCCTGCAAGCGCTGGGCGGCAACCAACCGGCCAGCGCCGGTGGCGAGTCGTCGCGGCTGCTGTGGGAACTCGACATCGGCCGGCACGGGGATCTGCTCGGCGTCAGGCCGCTCGAACAGAAGCGCGGCCAGCGCGCCGCCTGGGGCCGGCCGCGAGCGCTGAGCCTGGCGAGAATCGCCGGCAACGAGCAGTTGGCTTCTTGCGACGCCAAGGTCGCGCGCGCGCTGCGCCCCGAGCGCGGCTACCGCAATCGCTATTACGTCGACCTAGCGGCGGCGATCGTCGCGCTGGTCGGCCACCCGTGCATCGTCCTGGCCAACGCGCCCGAGCAGTTCGTCGAATTGTCCGAAGCGGCACCGGAACTTGAGCTGCTTCGTCAGGGCGAGCGCTTCGTGATGCGCGTCGAGCCACCCCTGCGGCCAGTCGGCGACCAGAACGGCTATTACGCGATGGACGCCGATCAGCGTCGCGAAGCCGAGGCGCTGCGTCTGCTGACGCTCGTTCAGGACGGCCCGCAGCGCCTGCGCCTGGTGCGCTTCACGCCCGCGCAGCAGCAAGCCATCCAGCTGGTCTCGGGTCGCTTTTCGGTCCCCGCCGACGCCGCCGACGCGGCGGCCGAACTGGCCAAGACCTTGCACGCGCTGACCGCGCACTTCCAGGTCCATGCCGATTCGGCACAGGCGACCCGGCAGGTCGCCAGCGACTCGCGGCTGCGCGCCGAGCTTTCGCCGGTTGGCGACGACCTGGCGCTACGCCTGGTGGTGGCGCCGCTCGGAGCCGATGGACCGCGGCTGCCGGTAGCCGCAGGCAGACTTCGCCTGATGGCCGTCCTCGACGGCGAGACGGTCGGCACCGAACGCGACCTGACCGCCGAGCGCCGGCATCTCGAAGCGGTGCTCGACGCGCTGCCCTTCCTCGACAGCAGCGACGGCGTCAGCGA
>DPSD01000544.1:8826-9055 GCA_003538495.1 Accumulibacter sp. | reverse complement strand
AACGGCCGCTCGCCGCCCGGCCGACGCTGGGCGTCGACCGGCGGCGCGGCGACCGGTGCCTGCACCTGCACCGGTTGGCTGGCCAACTGCTGGCGGTCGCGGGGGAGCATCGCGGCGCCGCTGACCGGGCGATGCTGGCTCACCACGTCGGCAGGAACCATGGTCACCGCGCGCGGTTGTTGCCGATGCGCATAGGGCATGCGCGCAACCGCCGCCTGCGGATTGCTGG
>DPSD01000544.1:0-8536 GCA_003538495.1 Accumulibacter sp. | reverse complement strand
CCGCCTGCGGATTGCTGGTGATGTTCGTGATGTTGTTGATCTGGGTGACATGCGTGACGTTGACCTGGCGCACATAGCGCTCGCTGGAGCGGTACGGCGGCACATAGACTTCGCGCGGTGCCAGCGGAAACCAGCCGACCGCGGGGCGCGCGCCGACCTGAACCGAAACCCCGACGCCGGGCGTCCCGACCCAGGCGACCAGCGCCGNNCCAACCGGTGCCTGCACCTGCACCGAGTGAGCGTCAAGGGACTTGCCCTCACGCGGCAGCATCGCAGCGCGATCGATCGGCCGCTGCTGGGCGACGACATCGGCCGGAACCATGGTCACTGCTCGCGGCAATTGCCGATGCGCATAGGGCATACGCTCGACCGCCGCCTGCGGGTTATTGGTGATCGTCGTGATGTTGTTGATCTGCGTGACGTGGGTGACGTTGACCTGGCGGACATGTCTGGCGCTGGAACGGTAGGGCGGCACATAGACCTCCCGTGGCGCGAGAGGGAACCAGCCGACCGCGGGGCGGGCGCCGACCTGTACCGAGACCGCGGCGCCCGGCGAGCCGACCCAGGCGACCAGCGCCGGCGCGTAGACCGGTCGCGCCACCCGCCGGCCGGGGACCCAGCCCCAGGCGCCGCCGTACAGCACCCAACGACCATAGTGGAACGGTGCGAAGCCCCAGGGCTCGTCGCCGACCCAGGTCCAGCCCCAGGGCGCCACCCACACCCAGCGGCCGGTCCGGTACGGAGCCCAGTCGGCGGCGACCGCGCGCGGGAACCATACCGCGCCGTACTCGGCGTTATCTGACCAGCTGCCATAGGCGTCGAGGTCGGCAGCACCGGTCATTTCGGGCGACACGTAGCGGGCATGGCCGGAATTGCCGACCGGCCGGTCGCGCCCCGCGCTCCAGAGCGCGAAGTCGTCATTGGCCGGCGCCGAGACATGCTGGTGCGTCCCGCCATCGTTCCAGAACTGCACCCGCTGCCCAGCGCTGACTTCGACTGCTCTGTCGCTGGCTTCGAAAAGCAGGCTGCCCGCGGCAACCGTTGCGGTGACCACCGTACGGTCGGAGTCGAAGCGATAGCTGCCGGCATCGCGAGCCCTGAACCTGCCTTCGCGGGTGCTGATCTCGAATTCGCTCGCCGCATCGGCCGAGCGAAGTCTGGCGATCACGCTACCCTCGAGCAGGCGCAGGTGGACGCGTTGATCGTCGACCTGGACGAAGTCGAGGACGCTGCCCGAGTCGAGCTGCAGCAAGGTCGATCCGATCTGGACTTCGCCACGCGCGCCGGCGCCGGTCGACAGCACGTCGCCGGTCGAGATCGGCCAGTTGAGCAGGGCACTGCTCGATTCGCCGCTGTCCGCGCGGTGCAGGTGGACCGACCCGGACAGCCAGGCGATACGCCCGACCCGGCCCGACGGGTCGGCCGCAGCGGGCGCGACGGCCAGCAGCGAGATCAGCAGGAAAGCGAACAATTGACGCCAGCGGCGCAGGACTGCAAGTCGGATGGGCATGGCTTCGGGTCTCGAAGGGGCGGCATGAACGACGCCGGACCAGTGCTTAACGCTCAAGCGCCCGTTTGGTCCGACATCGCTGACAGTTTGTTACACGATTTCCGGCGCACTGCCCTTCGCTGCCGGACAGGCACCCGGACAGAATACGCCGGAACGGCGGGAAACCGGCAAGCCGGCCGCAGACCAATGCCGTTTGGCACGGCGCTCTCGCCTGCATAGAATGGTGTCCGTAGCTGGCCAAAGACCACTGCGCCGCCCTCCCTGCCACGCAAACGCCAATCCCCCAGGAGCACCAGCATGAGCAACCCCCGCCCCCGCGTCTTCGCCATCGACGGCCTGGTTCCGGTCATCGACCCGAGTGCCTATGTCCATCCCACAGCCGTTCTGATCGGCGACGTAATCGTCGGAGCAGGCTGCTACGTCGGACCCTGCGCCAGTCTGCGCGGCGATTTCGGCCGCCTGATTCTCGAACGCGGGGTCAACGTCCAGGACACCTGCGTCATGCACGGCTTCCCCGGCACCGACACGATCATCGAAGAGGACGGCCATATCGGCCATGGCGCCGTCCTGCACGGCTGCCGCGTAGGGCGCAACGCGCTGGTCGGAATGAATGCGGTGATCATGGACAACGCCGTGCTCGGCGAATCGTCAATCGTCGCCGCGTGCGCATTCGTCAAGGCCGGAATGGTCATACCGGCGCGTTCGCTGGTCGCCGGCGTACCCGCCAAGGTCATGCGCGTTCTCAGCGATCAGGAAATCGCCTGGAAGGTCGAAGGCACGCTGACCTACCAGGAACTCACCCGCCGCTCGCTGGCGACGCTGGTCGAAACCGAGGCGCTGACCGCCGTCGAACCGGCCCGCAAGCGTTTTGACCTGCCCGGCGTACGGCCGCTGATCGAGCTCAAAAAACAGCTGCCGAGCAGCCAATAGCCCGTGCGACGCAGCCCGGCGAGCGGCGCCGGCGACCGCTCATCAACCTAAAATCCTGTGCGCCGTGCCAAGGCGCTGTTTTCCAGCGGGTGCAAATCCCGCCCGGCAACTTTCGCTCCGGCCGGTAGCAACTGGAGCAATCGTGGAGGTAACGAAGCGGCCGAAGCCTCCGGCATAGAGGGTTCCTTAAGAACTTGGCGAAGATGCAGGCCGTAACACGAATGAACACCGAGCAGGCCTCGAAAAGGTTGATGCGGAAGCCGACCCGGCAGGAATACGGGGAAGGCCGCTGTCACAGACGAATGCGAGCGAAACGCAGTCTGTGGTTCCGCCGGGGTAGCGGTGACGGCATGTGTGGAAGAGGAAGACGCAACACGGGAAGCCCCATCACGTGGTGGAAGCGGTCTGGCGGTGTGGCGGTCTGGCGGTCTGGCGGTCTGGCGGTCAGCGACGATAAAGTTTGACATGCGACGACTCGATTGTTCGAAAAATTATGACTATATCGTATATAGATCTGGCGCCGGGAAAGTCCGACAGGCTGCTAGGCTCTCGCCGTGCCTTGCGTGTGTCGTCTTCACCATATCGTCCATTAGCGGCTCTCCTCGTCCGGTTGGACTAAAAGCCAACGTTACCAAGGGCAGTCAGCGATTTCACGCAAGATTGCCGGAAGGACGCGAAGTAATACGCCAACCGCGACGGCCCAGCGACCGCTAGCCAGAAGCTGCCGGGGTGAGCGACGACTGAGCAGCGTGGCGACGCCGTACCGTCTCGAAAAGGCAGATCGCAGCCGCGGCCGCGACGTTCAGCGACTCGCTCGCGCCGGGCATCGGGATGCGCAGTTGCAGCTGCGTCGCGGCGACGACGTCCGGCCTGACGCCCAGCCCTTCGCTGCCGAATACCCAGGCCAACGGCTGACCAAGATCAGCCGAATAGAGGCTGCTCGACCCGCCCGGCACTGTCGCCACCGACTGCCCGCGATAGGCGGCGAGAAAACGGGCCAGGTCGCCGTGTTCATGGATGTCGAGCTGGAAATGCGCGCCCATCGCCGCACGCAGGGTCTTCGGCGACCAGGCCTGCGCGCAATCGACCGCTAGCACGACCTGCCGAAAACCGGCGGCAGCGGCGCTGCGCAGAATGGAACCGAGATTGCCCGGATCCTGCACGCCGTCGAGCAGCACCGCATCCGCATCGCAATCGAGGCCGCATGCCGGTTGCGGCTGACCGACGATGGCCATGATTCCGCTCGGCGCGTCAACCACCGCCAGATCGCCGAACAGCGCGTCGGCGAAACAGGTGACCGTCGTAGCGGCCACCAGGCCCTCAAGATAGCGGGCAGTTTCCGGCCGGCAAGCACCGCTATCGCTGACCACCAGCTCCCCGGGGACCCCGTAGTGCTGGCTGTATGCTTCGATCAAGTGCAGGCCATCGAGCAGCACACGGCCGCTCTTGCGCCGTTCCCGACCACTCTGACACAGCCTTTGCAGAGCCTTGTAATGCGGGTTTTCGCGCGAAGTGATCCGTTTCATGGCTGGCTGAGTCGGGCCACCGGTGCGTAACTGCGGCGATGGTGTGGACTCGCGCCGTGTTCGCGCAGCGCCTGCAAATGAAGTGCGGTGGGATAGCCCATGTGTCGATCAAAGCCATATTGGGGATAGCGGGCGTGCAGAGCAAGCATGCCGGCGTCGCGAGCCGTCTTGGCGAGAATCGACGCCGCGGCAATGGCCGCGACTTTGCCATCGCCGCCGATGATCGCTGCGACCGAACACGGCAGCCGCGGGCAATGCGTGCCATCGATCAGGGCGTGGCTGGGGGCAATCGGGCCGTGCGCGCCGGCGAGTGCCGTGACCGCGCGTTGCATGGCGAGCAGGCTGGCCTGCAGGATGTTGATTCGGTCGATCTCCTCGACGCTGGCCTCGGCGACTGCCCAGGCCAACGCCGTGGCGCGTATTTCGGCAGCAAGAACGTTCCGTTTTCCGGCAGAAAGCTTCTTTGAATCATTCAGGCCGGCGATCGGCCTGGCCGGGTCGAGAATCACCGCAGCGGCGACCACCGGTCCGGCCAGTGGACCGCGGCCGGCCTCATCGACCCCGCAGACCAGACCGTCAGACGGCAGCAGGAAAGGCTGCATGGACACGCTCAACCGCCGGCAGCTCGCCGACAATCGCCGCCGCGGCTTGCTCGGCGGCATTCTGGCGCAGTTGCAGGTGCATCTCGCGGAACAGCGCACTGATCCGTTGGCACGCGGTCTTGTCGGCGTAGAGGTTGAGCAGCGCCTGCGCGAGGTTTTCAGGTGTCGCCTCGTCCTGGATGAACTCAGGAACAACAAACTTGCCGGCCAGCACGTTCGGCAGGCCGACATAGGGCAGATAACCCATCCGACGCATGATCCGATACGAGATCGGCGCCATCTTGTAGGCAATCGCCATCGGTCGCTTGAGCAGCGCCGCCTCGAGCGTGGCGGTACCACTGGCGACCAGGACCGCGTCGGCGGCCATCATCGCCTGGTGCGCATGGCCAAACAGCAGACGAATCGGCAGTTGTTGCGCCTGGCAGCGGTGCAGCGCCTCTTCAAACAGGACGCGCGTTTCACGCGTCGCCAGCGGCGCGAGAAAAAGCGCGTCGGGGAGCTGCGCGTGGATACGGCGCGCAGTCTCGATGAAGGTGTCCGCCATGTACTGCAATTCCGCCTGGCGGCTGCCCGGCAGGAGCGCGAAAACCGGCTCCTGCGACGGCAGTCCGAGCAGCGTCCTGGCGACATCGCGGCCATCTTCCAGCGGCAGCATGTCGGCCAGCGGGTGGCCGACATAGCTCACCGGAATACCCTGCTGTTCGTAAAGAGCCGTCTCGAACGGAAACAGGGTCAGCACGCGGGAAACCGCTGTGCCAATCTTGTGAATACGCGCGCCACGCCAGGCCCAGATCGATGGGCTGACGTAATGGATGCTCCGAACACCGTGCCGCTTGAGCTTTCTTTCGAGAACCAGATTGAAATCCGGCGCGTCAACGCCGATAAAGACATCAGGTGGGTCGGCCAGCAGCCGTCGTTGGAGGTCGCGGCGAATCGCGGCGATTTCACGATAGTGGCGAAGCACCTCGGCATACCCGCGGACCGACAGTTTTTCCAGCGGATGCCAGGACTGGAAACCCATGCCGAGCATTCGCGGCCCGCCAACCCCGAAGAAGACGGCGCCGGGAAGCCTGGCCTGGAGTGCCTGCATCAGCTGGCTGGCGAGCAGGTCGCCGGACGCTTCTCCGGCGACCATGGCGATCCGGACCGGCACCGCCACGGTCATCGAATGATGCCGCGCTTCGATACCGCGAGAAAGTCGATCAGTGGCTTGATTTCCGGATGGGCAAGGACTTCCTGATCGAGTTTGGCGCGTGCTTCGTCGAGCATCAGGCCCGATTTGTAGAGCGTCCGGTAAGCGCGCTTCAACGCCAGCAGCGCGTCCGGCGAGAAACCGCGGCGCTTGAGCCCTTCGGCGTTGATGCCGAACGGGCTGGCGGTATTGCCGGCGGCCATCACGAATGGCGGAATATCCTGCAGAACCACCGTCCCGACGGCGGTCATGGTATGCGCGCCGACACGACAGAATTGGTGCACACCGGTATACCCACCGAGGATCGCCCAGTCATCGATGTGTACATGGCCGGCCAACTGCGCATTGTTGGCGAACACGGTGCGGTTGCCCACCTGGCAGTCATGCGCGATATGCACATAGGCCATGATCCAGTTGTCGTCGCCGACGCGCGTGATGCCGACATCCTGGGCGGTGCCCGTGTTGAAGGTACAGAACTCGCGAATCGTGTTGCGATCGCCGATTTCCAGGCAGGTCGGCTCGCCGGCATACTTCTTGTCCTGCGGCACTTCGCCAAGCGAACAGAACTGGAAGATCCGGTTGTCCCGCCCGATGCGAGTCCGCCCGGAAATCACCACGTGCGGACCAATCACCGTATTGTCGGCGATCTGCACGTGTTCCCCGATGATCGAGTACGCACCGACTGAAACATTTGCGCCAAGCTGCGCACCAGGATCGATGATCGCACTTGGATGGATCATGGCACCGGTCACCCAGAGGTTCCGGCGACATCACGCTTGGCGCACATCAGCTCGGCTTCGGCGACGATCTCCCCGTCCACCCGCGCCTCCGCCTTGTATTTCCAGATGCCGCGCAGCTGACGCACGATCTGGACGTGCAGATGCAACTGGTCGCCCGCAGTCACCGGTTTCTTGAAGCGCGCGCCATCAATGCCGACGAAGTAGAAGACGGAGGTCGCGTCCGGCTTGACGCCCATCGTCTTGAACGACAGGATGCCCGCCGCCTGCGCCAGCGCCTCCATGATCAGCACCCCCGGCATTACCGGGTGATGTGGGAAGTGGCCGACGAAAAAAGGTTCGTTGACCGTCACGTTCTTGTACGCATGGATCGCCTTGCCAAGCTCAAAGTCGACCACGCGGTCGACCAAAAGGAAGGGATAGCGGTGCGGCAAGTGCTCCAGAATCTCGTGAATGTCCATTGCGTTCAAGATGATATGTCCCTCATTTCGAGTTTCTTCTCAAGTTCGGCGACCCGTTCGGCGAGTCTCGCCAGACGCTTGATCTGTGCCGCGTTGTGTAGCCATTCGTGGTGCGCCGAGAGCGGAAAGATGCTGGTGTACTGACCGGGCCTGGGCAGGCTCCTGGTGACCATGCTGCCCGCCGAAATGTGCACATCGTCGGCCAATTCCAGGTGACCGATGATCATCCCGGCCCCCCCAACCGTGCACCGACGACCGATCCTGGTACTGCCGGCAATGCCGACACAACCGGCCATCGCCGCATGGTCGCCAATGATGACGTTGTGCCCGATCTGAATCTGGTTGTCGAGCTTGACGCCATTGCCAATCACCGTGTCGTCGAGCGCGCCGCGGTCGACCGACGTGTTAACCCCGATCTCGACGTCGTCACCAATCACCACCCGACCGACCTGCGGAATTTTCACCCACCGCTCGCCATCCTTGGCAAAGCCGAAGCCGTCGCCGCCGATCACCGCACCAGCGTGGATGATCGCCCGCTTGCCGATCAGGCAGCCACGATAGATCACGACATTCGGGTAAAGCAGCGAATCGTCGCCAATGGCGACTCCGTCGCCGATCACGCATCCCGGATGGACGATCACGTTCTCGCCGATGGTCGCACCCTCGCCGATGACAACGTTCTCGCCAACACTCGCCGATGCGGGCAATGCCGACTTCACAACCGCGCCGGCACCAACCCCGGGGCAGCCCCGCAAGGGGGGATTGAGCAGCGCCACGACGCGAGCGTAGTACGCGTAAGCGTTTGGGTAAACGATGCGCGGCAGCGAGGTCTCGGCGGAAAACTGTGGCGGCAAGATTACCGCGGCAGCCTGTGTCCGATGCAGTTGCTGCCTGTATTTTGGATTGGCAAGAAAAGCAATGCTGCCCTCCCCTGCCGAAAGAAGGCTGCCCACCTGCCGGACCACCACCGCCCCATCACCCTCGAGCACCCCGCCGAGACGGGCGACGATTTCGTCTAGCCGCAGACCTCCTGACACCTGCACTCCATTGCTTGACCGGGTGGCGCCTACTTCGCGTCCTTGGGGTCTGACAAGGCCTTGATGACCTTGTCGGTGATATCGAGTTTCGGGCTGACCCAGACCACGTCCTGAACGATCAGATCGTATTTCTCGCTGTCTGCGAGCTGCTTGATCGCCTTGTTGGCCTTTTCAATGATCGCCGCATTTTCCTCGTTCTGGCGCAGGTTCAGATCCTCGCGGAACTCGCGCTGCTTGCGTTGGAACTCGCGCGACAACTCGCCAAGATCCTTTTCTTTGGTGCGACGGTCAGCCTCGGCCATTGTCAGGCCATTCTTCTCGAGCGTCTCCTGCAAGCCCTGCACCTGTTTGGCAAGACGTTGCAGATCCTGGTCCCGCTTGGAGAATTCCTGCTCGATCTTCTTCGCAGCTCTTACAGCCGCGGGTGCGTCACGAAAGAGACGTTGGGTATTGACGTACCCGACCTTCAGTGGTTCTACCGCCGACGCGTAAGACACCGGCAGCGAGGCCATCAACGCAACCAGCAGCCTGGCAATCGTCT
>DPSD01000690.1 GCA_003538495.1 Accumulibacter sp. | reverse complement strand
GAGAGAGAGATCACATCACTGACCGAGAATGGCATGGCCGCCTCCGTGCCGAATAGAGTACAGAATTGTGACCATCATACGCGTCGTTTTCCAACGTCGGTAGGCGCCAGGCGGCGCCAATGGAAAACTCGCGCCGCTCGCTACCAGCATGCGGGCGCCTGCCACGACTGCTGCGCTGCACACCGGATCAGGCGGGATCGACCGGCTGAACATCAGCGGCCGTGCTGAACGAGTCAGTCGCAGCACTGCCGCCGACACACGATTCGGACCTACATTTCGCAGTGGGCAACACCATCCAGCACGACATCCGGCTGATGCACGGAGTCGCCGGCGACGCACGATGCCAAGCCCTCACCCTGCAGCGAGCGCACCGCCAACGAGTATCGCGCCCCAGGCGATCAGCAGCGCACCACCGCCGGGAGTCAGCCAGCGCGCGCCGGACCAGGTCTTTTCGATCAGGACGAAAACGGTCAGCGCGGCAATCCAGACCACGTTCATCACGCCGAGAACGAACAGCAACGCCATTAGCAGCCAGCAGCAAGCGGTGCACAACACGCCATGCCGCAGGCCCATGATCAGCGCGCCAGCGTTACCCGGGCGCCACTCGGTCATCAGGAACGACAGCGGCGAGCGGCAGGCCGACAGACAGGCGTGCTTCAGCGGCGTAAACTGAAAAATGCCGGCGGCGAGCAGCAAGGTGCCGCCGAATCCGGGACCGCGCACCTCCATCATCGGCGAGATCCAGCGGGCCTCCAGCAGTCCCCATTGAAGCAGCGTAACGAGCAGACTGAAGCCGACCCACACCAGCACATAGCCGATAACGAAGGCCACCACGGACCAGGCGCGGGGTTGCTCCGCAGACGGTCGCGAGCACGACGCGAAGGCGGACACCATCGGCAGCGCCGTCGGCAGCATCATGGCGACCATCATCACCGCCCACATCAGGAAGACCAGCGCCAGGTCCACGGCGCCCCAATCGGTCATCCGCGGCATCAACAACATCTCGATGCCGACGTCCATATGCGCCATGCCCCAAGCCATGTACAGCAGGTATGTCCAGGCCAGGGCGATCACCCCGGCCAGCCCGAGCAGGACGGGCAAACGCTGCCCACCGTGCCGCCGCTGCCCGGAGCGGCCGCCTGGACGGCCCGCGACGTCGATCAACGCAGGCATCAGCTGGTGTACCGGAACGGTGAGTAGAAGCCGTTGCGATCAGAGACTTCGCGCTGATAGCCGTGATCGGCGTAACGAAAGCGGCTGGACTTGGCCACCACCGCAGGAAATCCGGGCACTGCTGTGAACGGGTGCCGCTCGATCGTTACGTCGCCGCCACCCTGGCCGGGAATGGCTTCGATCTCGGCTTCCGCGATGCCGGCGATGCTCAGACTGCGACGCTTGCCGTCGGCGACGTATTCGATAGCTGCGGTGCTCACCCCCATGACTTCACCGATCAGCGGCGCCAGGGCCGCCAACGGCCCACCGGCCTGACCCGAGAACACCTGCCCAAGGGCTTTCTGCTGCGCCGACGTCGCGCGCTGATCGAGATACAGCGCCACCCGCCATTTGGTCTCCATCATGTGGCCAGGCGCGTGTGCGAAGAGAACGACATTCAGCCCGTCCAGCTTGACCGCGCCGAGTGCGCCCTGGTCGATATGCCAGGCAATGAGCGCGGCGCAATCTCCCTCCGTTGGTGCGCTGAGGCAGACGCAACTGCACGGTGCGAAACAGTTGCAACTCTCGAAGTACGTGCCTGAGACGTTCAATGCGTTTTCCATGATTGCTCCTTGAGCTTCGGTGCGTGGCAGCGCGGGATTGCGTCATGCCGACAACTCCACCGTACGCGTCCCCGAGCCGCGGCACATCACCGGAACTGACTATTCTTCCGTCACGATCAGCGCCTGCCCTGGTGCGCTGCGCCGAAACAGCCTGGCGACAGACTCGTCGGTTTCCAGGCCAGCACAGGCGATGGTCGACACCCCCGAGGACCGTCAGCCGTCAATGTTCTTGGTGTGATGGAAGAGCCTGTCAGGGTCGAAGCGCTTCTTCAGTTCGGCCAACCGCTTGAGGTTGGTCTTGCCGTAGGCGGCCGCGATGCGCTCGGCGCCCTCTTCTTCGGTGAGGAAGTTGATGTACGCGCCCCCGGTCGAGAACGCCTGCGTGGCCTCGAAACAAGCACGCGCCCAGCGCATGTTGGCGGCGTCGTCGTCGGCGTTCTCCCACGACCCGGCGATGTTGAGCACCAGGGCGGCGTCGCGGTTGCCGGCCGGCGAGTGCTCGGCGGGCAGTTCGCCAAGCGCGCCATCCAGCTGGAACAGCAGGATGGCCGAGTGCGGCGAAGATATCCGTGCCGCGTGCTCGATCAGCACCTCGATGGCCTTGGCATCGACCCCCGGCAGGTAGTGCGACTTCCAGTAGTAGCGCCTGCCCTTCGGCTGCGTCGCGTCGAGCAGGCTCTGCATCTGGGTGTACGGACGGCGGGTGACGATGTCGGCCACCGGATGACCGAAGGCGCGCAAGGGCGCGACGATCTCCTCGCCCTCTTCGATGCCGCCGCTGTGGCAGACGAAGATGGCGACGATCGGCTGGCCATGGATCTCCCTGGGCAACCACGGTGCCGGCGGGGCGATGCGCAGCACCGCGACGCAGGTGGTCTCGCGCGGCGTCGCGGCGGCAAATCTGCGATAGAAGTCGAGGACCTCGCTGGCATCCTCGGCACGCCAGACAACGGCGCCGCCAAGGATCTCCGGACCGACCGGGAAGAGACGGTACTCGAACGAGGTGACGATGCCGAAGTTGCCGCCACCGCCGCGCAGCGCCCAGAACAGATCGGCGTTCTCGTCGGCCGCGGCGCGCACCAGTTCACCGGCGGCGGTCACCACCTCCATCGATAGCACGGTGTCGCAGGTCCAGCCGTGCCGACGCGTCAGGTAACCAAAGCCACCGCCGACGGTCAGTCCGGCGATGCCGGTGGCCGAGACGAAGCCGAGCACCGCCGCGAGGCCATGCAGTTGCGTCTCGCGGTCGACGTCGCCAAGCGTACACCCGGCCTGCGCCCGTGCCGTACGCGCCGCCGGATCCACCCAGACGCCGGTCATCGGCGACAGGTCGATCATCAGACCGCCTTCACACACCGCCAGCCCGGCGATGTTGTGGCCACCGCCGCGGACCGAGAGCAGGAAGTGGTGCTGGCGGGCGGAGCGGACCGCCCCCCCCACGGCGGCGGGGCCCGCGCAGCGGCC
>DPSD01000440.1 GCA_003538495.1 Accumulibacter sp. | reverse complement strand
TACGCTCCGACTGTCCAGTTTGCCGTGGAATCAGTGTCCAGTTTGGCGTGGAATGAGTGTCCAGTTTGCGTGGAATACACACGTACTGGGCGAATGCCTGCTTCTTGGCCTGGATGAGGTCGAGCGCGACGGCCTGCCGGCAGGCACCATAGAAGTCCTGGGACCGCCCCTTGGGTTGGCCCTTGACCGCGTCGATATACGAGAAGTCGGTGTCAGTCCCGTCTTGACGAACAACCCAGAAGCCGGAACTGCTCCAGCCGGTCCCGGTGTTTAGGCGCCGCTCGAAGTGCGCGATCTGGCCATCACCCTTGGTGGGTTCGCCAACCGCGTCGAGCACCGGGTCGTAACGCTCGATGAGCGCCACGAGGTCGGCATGGTCGTCCTGCTTGGAGACACGCTGCCCGTCCTGGTACCGGTGCAGGACTGCCTTGTAGTGATCAAGGGCACTTTTCTGGGTCCGGAAACTCCCGGACCCGATTTCGACCGATTTTGCCATTCGAACTCCAATACGTAAAGGCCGTCAAGACCTGTTACTTCTAAAGGGGCAGCACCTCAGGTGCAAGCCCCTCTTTGTTCATCAAGCGCTGCAACTCGCTGGCGTGTTCTGCTGGAATGGTCAAGGTAAGCATTCCAAAGAGCGACAGCCTCCCACCCGCCCCCAAGGGAGTGCAGATGCCGCGCAAGCTGATGTCATTGCTGAAGCCGCCCGAGGTAAGAAAGCGGAAATGGGCATACGGACGGGGCACGCATACCGAGGTCACCAGCGACAACCTTGGCAGTCCAGTCGAAATATGCCTGCTTCCGCTCCACTGGCCAGCCTGCAGGAGGTGATGCCAGCATGTCTCGCACGTTGCAGATCTTGTCGGCCAGTTTCACCAGTTTGGCCTCAGTCGAGAGGTGTGGCGCGTGTTCGACTTGCCGTTGCGGACATGCTTCTCCAACGATTTGTCGTCGGTCATCAGTGGTACGCCCTTGCAGCCTCACCGAACCCCGTCGTGTAGATGTGCGCAAACACGGCGTTGGCCTTGAGGTTGATCTCGTCCGCGTCGTAGACGCCAGACGGCATGTACGCGAACAAGTGCTTGATGATCTCGGCCTTGACCTGGGCCTGCGCGGTGGCCTTCTCGCGCCAGTGGTCAATCTGCAGCTTGCCGCTGCTCAGCTTGTACAGCAACTCCTTTGCTATCTTCTTGATGGCATCACGGTCACCCTTGGTCAGGCTGTCCTTCTGCAGCAGGTCGAAAACGGCCAGTTGGTCTTCGCTCTCCAGCCCTTCACGCAGGTAGCGTTTCTCTTCTTCGTTGAGGTTGTCGTTGAAGGTGAACAGGTCATCCATCACCTTCTGGATCTCGGCGGCGTCCTTGTCCTTGTTGTACTCCTGGATGATTTCCTGGTAGCGCTCGTACAGGTCGACTCGGGTCGGGTTGAGCGCCACCATCATGGCCAGACGCTCTTCGATCTTTTCCTTCAGGTTCAGCGTGACCACGTTCTTGAACGGCGACTTCTCAAACTCGGTCCGCAGGCGTGAGAAGTCGATGTTTGAGAGGTCGTAGCGTGCATGGCCCTGGTTGGCCACGGCGGGTGCTGGTTTGCCATCCGTCGTCAGTGCCGTGTCGACGACCTCGTACAAGTCTTGCAGCAGCGCGCTGACGTCGGGCGACTCGCGGGCGTCCTGCAATTTGTTGTAGATCGCAGTGACGGCGCTCTCTTCGGCATCGAAGTCAAACAGGCCCGGGTGCGGGAACAGGCCCCGGTGGCGGGCCCGCACGTCCTCCACGATCACCTGATAGGTCTTGCGGCGCTGGTCGCTCTCGCACAGCAGATTCACCGCGACAAGGATCTGCTGCTGCTTGTCGAAGCCCTTGGCGGCAATGAGCCTGTCCAGATCGAAACCGAGGTCCCCCAGAAAGTCCCTGGCCGCCTTCAGGCTCTGAGCATACTCGGCCAGCGCTTCCGAGTCGTCGCGCACTGTGTTCTGCTCGCCTTCGCCCTTTCCTGTGCCGGCGCGGTCGCCCTGGGCAAATGTGGCCAGGGCCTTGCGCAGACTCTTGAGCATGCCGTTGTAGTCAATGATCAGGCCATGCTTCTTGCCGCCGCCCACGCGGTTGACGCGGGCGATGGCCTGCATCAGCGTATGGCCCTGCATCGGCTTGTCGAGGTACAGCGTGGCCAGGCACTTCACGTCGAAGCCGGTGAGCCACATGGCGCAGACGATGGCAATGCGGAAAGGGTTATCGGCCTGCTTGAACTCCTTCTCCAGGTTGCGCTTGACAATCTTCTCGCGGTGCGAAGAGATGTCCAGCGGCTCGTCGCGGAAGTTGCGCCATTTCGCGAACTCGGCCACCTCGCCCTGCTCCTGCGAAACCACCACGCAGCATTCGGTGGTCTTCATCCACTCGACCTGTTTGCGGCGCTGATGCAGCAGCTTCGGCAGTGCCTTGCCCTTGGCGGCGAACAACGCCTCCTCAGCGGCCACGCTCGCTTCCAGCTGGGCGGTCTTCTCCTGCCACTTGGCTTTGACCAAGTCGTGCATCTTCACGCAGGTGATCTTGTCCAAGCAGACCATCATGGCCTTGCCGCCGCCGGTGTCCACCACCTTCCAGCGCTGGTGGAAGTGATCGACGAAATCCTGTGCCACCTTCTCCAGGCGCGTGGGTGAGGTCAGGATGGGGTAGTCGCGCGCCAGCTCCCGGTAGAGCTTTTCCTCCTTCTCGTCTGTCCAGGGGTCGTTCAGCGTCGCGCCCTGCCTGGCCGCTTCGATGTGCTCGGCAATGCGTTCGCTCACCTTTGGGTCGACGATCTTCAGCTTCTCGCCACGGTTCTCATAGAACAAAGGCAAGGTTGCGCCGTCTGCCACAGCGCGCTGGAAGTCGTAGATCGACACGTAGTCGCCGAATACCTCGCGCGTCAGCTGCTTCTCGCCGGCGTCGATCAAGGGCGTGCCAGTGAAGCCCAGGAACTTGGCGCGCGGCAGGCCCTTGCGCATGTTCAGCGCCAGGCGGCCGTACTGGGTGCGGTGCGCCTCGTCACTGATGACGATGATGTCGTCGCGCTCCGAATAGGCCTCTTTCACCAGTTCGCGGTATTTCTGGATCAGGCCGAACACGTAGCGGCGGTTCTGGTCCCGCAGCATCTTGCGCAAGGCGTCGCCGCTGGAGGCCTGGTCCGTTTTGCTGTTGGCGCGGCCGGCATTGGTGTAGGTGGACGCAATCTGGTCGTCCAGCTCGGTGCGGTCGGTGATGACCACGAATGTGTAGCTGCCCGAGATCCGGCGGTGGATCTTCTCGGTCAGAAACAGCATCGAATACGACTTGCCCGAGCCCTGCGTGTGCCAGAACACGCCCAGTTGCCCGGCCTTCACTTCGGCCTTGACCTGCGGGTCGTCAGACGTGAGGCGCTCGATCACCCGGTTGACGCCCAGATACTGGTGGTTGCGCGCCACGATCTTGTGCGTGCCCCCTTCGCTGGCATCGAATAGCACGAAGTTTTCGACGATGTCGAGCAGACGGGCCTTGTTCAGCATGCCCTTGAGCAGGATGGGCAGCAGGGGTTGGTCTTTGCCCGGCTCCGGGTCGTCCTCGTCCTGCCGCTTCCATCGGTAGAAGTGCTCGCGGGTGCTGGTCAGCGACCCATACTGCGCATCGTGGCCGTTTGAGATCACCACCAGCGCGTTCCAATGGAACAGGTGCGGAATGGTGTCAAGGTAGTCGCTGTAGTTCTTCTTGTAGGCGCTGTCGATGTGCACCTCGAAGCGCTTGAGTTCGATGAACACCAGCGGCAGGCCATTGACGTAGCCGATCAAGTCCGGGCGGCGCAGCCACAGGCGCCCGCGCACCCACAGCTCGCGCACCGCCTGGTAGCGGTTCTTCTCCGGGTGGTCGAAGTCGATCAGACGCAGGCGCTTGTCCACCAAGCGGCCAGCCGCGTCCCGGTACTTCACCGGCACGCCATCGCGCAGCAGCTTGTACTTCTCTTCGTTCAGGGCAATCAGCGTCTTGGTGATGTCGTCCTGCAGCACCTGCGCCAGGGCCTGGCTGTAGGCCTCTGCGGCCAAGCCCGGGTTCAGGCGCTTCAGCGCGGCCAGCACCTCGCGGCTGAGCACCACCTCGGTGTCGTTGCTGCGGCCCAGAAGGCTGTCTGGCCCGAAGTCCTCGTCGTCCTGGGCGAACACGGTTTGCCAGCCGAGCTGCTTTTCCAGCAGTTCGGCGGTCGGCGCCTGGATCAACAGGTCTTCGGAATAGTCCTTCTTGGCCATCGTCTTGTTTCCCTCCAGTCCCCGGGCCCGCCACGAGCAGGGCCCGGCCATCTGGGCCCGGCCGTCTTGTCAAGTCATGGTCGATCCGCTACCATTGTGGGCAAATGGGTTGCGACTACGCGGCCGGCGTCGGGCTCCTGGTACTACAGGGGCCCTTCTGCTTTCTGGGGGGCGGTTTTCGGTTGTCACGGAAACACCTTCAGCCCCATGCCCAGCTTATTGCCGGCCTTGTCCCGGTAGAACTTCCCCTCCAGCACCTCTGCCGCCCGGTTGGCCTGTCCCGGCCGTAGCACCGTCAAGCCGATCGGCCGTGCCGTCAGGTCGGCCAGTTGCAGGCCTTCCGAGTTGGTCTTCTTGTCGGCAATAATCAGGTCGAACGGCAAGGGGCGGTGGAAGTAGTTCGCGCCGTCACGGATGCGGCGAAATTCCAGCTCCAGCTCGGCGTCTTCCTTGGCTCCGCGTGCCTCGCACACGCTGTAGGTCAGCGCGTCGTCCTGGCCCGCGCCCTTCAGCAGCCGATAGATACGCTCGAGCCCGAACTCCAGCGCCAGGTGGTACGGGTGCGCCGGGATGTTGTAGCGGTCCTTGAGCTTGCGCTTGTCGATCACCACGGCGATCAACTGGAAATCGGCCTCGCCGATGATGTCGGTCAGTGCGTTCAGGAAAGCCTCGCGCGGTTCTTTCGACAGCCGCGAAAATGCCCCCTTCTTGCGCCGGATGTCCGCCTCGTGCAGCACCACCATGTCGTGGCCGAAGGTGGCGAACTTCAGCTGCCGGATGACCGGCGTCACGCCTCTCGCGTACCCATCCTTGCGGAAGATGCAGAACGACAGCACGAACACCGGATAGTCCGGGTCGATGGACGTGAGGCTGTGATCGCCGCTTTCGTCGACGTAGACGATGTAGTCGCTGTGGCCGCCGCCGGCCCGAGGGATGACATAGCTCGCCACCGGTCCGGTCATGCCGCGACCTCCTCGGGCAGACGGATGCCGGAGACATCGAGTTGGCCAGACATCAGATTGGGGAGCAGCAGGTCGCGGGCTTGGGCGAGTTGCTGGATTTGCAGCAGCAACGTTTCGACCTGCTGAAAGAGAGGCCGTACAGCGCTACCGAATGCTCTTGTTGCCGCAGCATCGGGCAATACAAAAGGGATCACCTTGAAAGTGTCGACGACGATGGCATCGAATACACCGCCGACTGCGACTTGCTTGAAGTGCTCAACAGCATCCTTGATTGCGGCAAACAGAAACAGATTGTCGTAATCCTGTTTTGGCACCAGCGCGTAGCAGGACTGGTTCATCGCCATTGGCTTCTGCGCCAACGCTACTTTCCCTACCGTGCCCCGAGCGGTAATAAATGTGGTTTCCTTGGCAAACAAGCGGCTATTGCAACTTGCCAGTCCGGACTCGGTCA
>DPSD01000696.1 GCA_003538495.1 Accumulibacter sp. | reverse complement strand
CTCTCTGGCGGAGCGTGGACATGGCTGGCGAGACCTCGCAAACCATCGGTCACAAGGACTGCGTGGCAGGCGCGCGCGGCCGACGGCGTGGTTGCCCGGTGAACTTCTTCAGACCCCGCAGGGCAACTGCTGCGCCGATCCGGAGAAGTGTGCCTGTGCCGTGTCGAGTCCTTGCAGCCAGCCGAGAACGCCAGCCGCGCCGCTTTGCCAGTGCTCGTCGAGAATCAGCGCGTGGCCGGTATCGGCAACGATCTGCAGTTCGGCGTTCCAGCGCTTGGCTACAGGCAGGATCATCGATGGCGGAAAGACCGTGTCCAGTTCGCCGGTGACCACCAGGACAGGCAGCTCCGGCCGCCTCGCGGGCCACCTCCAGCCGACCAGCGTCAGGTCGCAGATCGCCCGCACAGATTCAGGCTGAACCAGTTCCGTAAAGCGCAGCAGCGTTTCCGGCGTCGTGGTGGGCGAGAAATAGACCTCCTTGAGCAGGCGCAGCGCCTGCGCGCTGACCCGCCCCCTGCCTATATTCGCGACTTCGCGAAGAAACTGCGGGTAGCGCAGCAGGAGTTTCATCGCCGACTCCAGCGTCCCGTTGGCCGGCACCGGCGAGATCAGGACGCCGGCCACTGCTTGCGACCGTTCCAGGATACGTTCGGCGATCAAGGCGCCCATCGAATGCCCGATGACCACCGGTTTCCTGCCGATGGCACCGATCACCTGCAGTGAGTCGGCCAGGTAATCGTCGACACTCAGCGCGTCCCGATCGGCATGCCCGTCGCTCCGGCCATGCCCCGAGAAATCCAGCGCGTGGCAGTGGTGGCCACGTTCCGCAAAATAGGGAAGGAAGTGCGCGTCCCACGACCGGCTGTCCATGTAGCCACCGTGCAGAAAGAGCAGCGGCGGGCCGTTCGAGGGGGTGCGCGGTGGGCGCTGGATGGTGTGGATCTGGCGGTTGGTCATGCGTAGTCTCCGAAAGCGCGTGGCTACTTCCTATCTCCGGGCTGGGGGCGAGGGGCTCGGCGATCACAAGCAGGTCTCGGTGCGGATTCGGACGCGCGTGCCGGGATGACTGGTTTCATGATCGTCGCGCGGTGGCGACGAGAGCAAACAGGGTGGCCCATCGAGCACGACCGCGTGACGCCGTGCCGTTCGCTTGCGCTCAGCAGCCACTGCTCTGGCGTGACTCTCCCATTTCGACCATCTGACGCGCCTCGGCGGCAAACTTCTGCGCCTGCTCGCCGTCGCTGTCGCGGTCGATGGCCGCTGGGGGGGAATTGATCCCCTTCTGCACGGCCGGACGCTGGCGGATTTGGTCGCGCCAGCGTTGCAGGTGGGGCAGATCATCGATGTCCACGCCCGACCAGCGATGCGTGCGCACCCAGGCCCAGTTGGCGATGTCGGCGATCGAGTAGTCGCCGGCGAGAAATTCGTGATCCTTGAGACGACCGTCGAGGACGCGAAAAAGCCGCCTGCACTCACCCTGGTAGCGGTCGATGGCGGGCTGGATCTTTTCCGGAAAGTAGCGGAAAAAGACGTTGGCCTGGCCCATCATCGGCCCGATGCCGCCCATCTGGAACATCAGCCACTGGATGACCAACGAGCGGCCCTTGCTGTCATCCGGCATCAGCTGACCGGTCTTTTCGGCCAGGTAGATCAGAATGGCGCCGGATTCGAAGACCGCGAAATCGTCTGCCGCGCGGTCGATGATCGCCGGGATGCGGCCGTTAGGATTGATCGCCAGGAACCACGGCTGCTTCGGTTCTCGCTCCGAAAGGCTCAGCATGTGCAGCTTGTAAGGCAGCGCGAGTTCCTCGAGCGCAATCGAGATCTTGTGTCCGTTCGGTGTTGCGGCGGTGTAGAGATCGATCATTCCGGTCGCCTCCTGAGTGATGTTCGAAGTGGGTGTGGGGAACGCGCAGCAATGGTCGCGGCCATCTTACAGCAATCGCCGCTCGCCACCGATGCGTGGCGCGCCCGGCGCCCCGCTCGTCCGCTGTGGCCGGCTTTCGAACGTGCGGCATTCGGCTTATGATGTTTTCAGGATGTCGCCAGGGACTGGATGTGAAATGACTCACGGTTCACCCGCACCACACCGTGGCAAGGTGCTCGACGAAATCGCCGCGCCCGGGAGCGAACCGTCGGCGCCGATTGCCAATCCCTATCCCGGGCTGGCGGCGTTCAAGCCCGAAGGACACCGCTTGTTCTTCGGGCGCGACGACGATAGCAAGCGGATCCTTGCCCGCCTTGCCGAGACGCGGCTGATCAGCGTTGTCGGCCGTTCGGGTACCGGCAAGTCGTCACTGGTCGCCGCCGGCGTCGTCCCGCGCCTGGGCCAGCAGATCAGGCACTTGAGCTACCTGCGTTTCGAGCCACAGGGCAGTCCTTTCCGGCAGCTTGCCGACGCGCTTTGTCGCGAGGTGCTGGCCGGGGAGCCTGGCGAAGCGGCCGAATCCATGCGCCCGGCGGCTGATCGTCTGCAACGGCTGCTCGCAGACCCGGTCGAGTCGCCACAGGTCGACGAGCAGCTGGCCGCCACCAGCGTCGATCTGCTGGGGCAATGGGGTCGCCCGGTGCTACTGCTGGTTGACCAGGCCGAGGACCTGTTTACGCACACCTCGCCGGCAAGCGCGCTTCGCTTCCGCCAGCTGTGCGCACGCCTGCTCGAGCGTGAGGATCTGTACCTGGTGCTGACGCTGCGCAGTGAATTCACCGCCCGGCTGCTGGAGTGGCTCGGCGAAGACCTGTTTCGGCGCTCCCTGGTGGCTCTTGAAGCGGTCCGCTCGGACGAGCAGCTGCAGGCGATCATCACCGGTCCGGCCGGTGTCTATGGCGTGCCGGTTCAGCCCGAACTCGTTGCGACTCTGATCTCGGCGTCGAGCGCCACCAAGGGTGCGCTACCGCTGATCGCCCTGACCCTCGAACAACTCTTCCACCAGCGCGACACCGGGCAGGGACTGACCCTTGCTGCCTACCAGCGCATGGGCGGCCTGGAAAGCATCGTCGATAGCGCAGCCGCCGGAATCGAACGATTGATCGCTAGCGAACCTGAACTTGAACTTGCCTGCGGCCGCCTTTTTGCCGAACTGGCGACCGTGATTGACGAACTGCCGAGACGTCGGGCGGCCGCGATTGGACCGCTGCGCGCGGACCGGCAGGTCGGGCGTCTGGTCGATGCGCTGCGCCGCCAGGGCTTCCTAAGCGACCCGGATGATCAGCACGTCGAACTCGCCCACGAAACGCTGCTTGGTCACTGGCCGCGTCTTCGTCAATGGTGCGCCCGCTACAGCGACAGTCTTTCGCTGAGCTGGCAGGCCAAACAGGCGGCGCGAGAATGGCAGAAAGCGGTCGCCCACGACGGGATCCAGTCGCCGGGTGCTCAGACCAGGGACGCTGACCTGCTGCGCTGGAGCTGGGAGCGTCAGAAGCCGGCCCTGCTGGCCCTGCTCGAGCTCAGTCACCTACCCGCGCCAGCCGACCCTGACTTCCACGATCCGGGCATCGAGGCCTGGCGGGTGCTGTCCGGCAAACTGGGAGATCCGCTGCGCGCTTTCCTGCGGCCTGAGCCGCTGCAGCTACTCGAAGAGCTGGCCGATGATGCGGCGCAGCATCATCGGCGCGAGGAGATTGGCCTGCGGCTCAATCAGATGGGGGACCCCAGACGAGGTGTTGGCGTGGCCGCCAACGGACTGCCGGAAATAGTCTGGGTTGACGTGCCGGCGGGCGAAGTGCATCTCGAAGGGCGGGGTGGCGAGCTATTCCCGGTCCGGCCCTTCAGAATGTCTCGGTACGCCGTCACCTGGCAGCAGTACAACGCTTTCCTCAACGCCGAGGATGGCTACCACGACCGCCGCTGGTGGCGGAAGCTGGTACAGCGCAAGCAGCCTGGAGAAGAGCGCTGGAGCTTCCAGAACCATCCGGCGATCCACGTCTCGTGGAGCGATGCGGTCGCCTTTTGCCGCTGGCTGAGCGAACGGTGGCAATTGCCGGGGCCGGAGACCGTACGCCTGCCGACCGAGTGGGAATGGCAGTGGGTTGCCCAGGCCGGCAACGAAAAGCGCAAGTACCCATGGCCCGGCGACTGGAACCCGGCGCGCGCCAACGGCCATGAAAGCGGAGCCGGCAGAACGATGGCGGTCGGGATGTATCCGCTCGGCGCGCCGGGCGAAGGGATGGTCGCCGATCTTGCCGGAAACGTCTGGGAGTGGTGTCTCAACGAGTACCATCTTCCCGCCAACACGCAGATCGGTGGTGACAACCCGCGGGCGCTGCGCGGTGGGTCGTGGCTCGATTTCCCGGGTGATCTGCGTGCTGCCAAGCGCGACTACTTCCCTCCTGGCGACCGTGACGGCGACATCGGCTTTCGGGTGGTCCTTGCCGCTTCGCTGGAATAGGCGGCAGGCAGCGCCCCGGGCTCAAACGGGAAGGGCGAAGCGGAAACCGGCAAGGTCCGCCGCCGGCAGCGGCGGGCTGAACAGGAAGCCCTGAACCTCGAAGCAGCCGTGTGCCTGCAGAAACTGCAGTTGCTCGACGGTCTCGACGCCCTCGGCAATGACTTCCATCCGCAGGCTAGCGGCCATCGCGACGACGGCTCGGACAATCGCCGCGTCGTTGGCATCGCTGCACAGGTCGCGGACGAACGATCGATCGATCTTCAGGCGCGCGACCGGGAAGCGTTTGAGGTAGGCAAGGCTCGAGTAGCCGGTGCCGAAATCGTCGATCGCCATCCGGATGCCCAGCCCGGCAAGCGCGCGCAGGAGCGTCGAGGCGCTCTCCGGGTCGTCCATCAAGAGGCTCTCGGTCAGTTCGAGTTCAAGCGCCGACGCCGGCAGGCCGGACTCGGCGAGCGTGGTGGCGATCATTTCGCACAGGTTGGCCTGCCGCAACTGCCGTGCGGAAAGGTTCACGCTGACGCGCAGGCCGTGCTGTCCCTGGTCGTGCCAGCCCCTGGCCTGGCGGCAAGCCTCGCGCAGTACCCAGTCGCCGATCGCGACGATCAATCCGGTTTCCTCGGCAATCGGAATGAAACGATTCGGCGGCACCAGGCCGTGCTGCGGGTGACGCCAGCGGATCAACGCCTCCACGCCGCTGACCTCGCCACTGCGGCAGTCGACCTGTGGCTGGTAGAAAAGCACGAACTGTTCGTTGTCAATCGCCGTCCGCAAGTCACTCTCGATCGAAACCCGTTCCTGGACCGCCTGGTTCATGTCCTGAGTAAAGAACTGGAAGTTGTTGCGACCGCTTTCCTTGGCGTGATACATCGCGGTGTCGGCGTTGCGCAGCAGCGTCGGGACGTCGTCACCGTCTTCCGGAAAGATGCTGATCCCGATACTCGGAGTCACGTGCAACGCACGCTCATCGATCAGCTGCGGCGCCGAGACGACCTCGAGCACCTTCTGCGCGACGCGTGCCGCGCGCTCGACGTCGGCCAGTCCGGGGATGACAATGATGAACTCGTCGCCTCCCAGCCTGGCGACCGTCTCGGTTTCGCGCAGCACGCTCTTGAGGCGCTCGGCGACGCGCGCCAGCAGTTGGTCGCCGGTATCGTGCCCAAGCGTGTCGTTGATCAGCTTGAAGCGGTCGAGGTCCAGGAAGAGCACCGCGGTGTGCTTGCCGTCGCGTCGGGATTTGGCGATCGCCTGGCGAATGCGGTCCTCGAGCAGGGTGCGGTTCGGTAGCCTGGTCAACGCATCGTGGTGGGCCAGGAACTGGATGTGTTCTTGCGACCGCTTGCGCTCGCTGATGTCGTCGAAACTTCCCGTATAGTGGGTCACAGCACCGTCGCCGTCCTTGACCGCGGTAATCGTCAGCCATGCCGGAAAGACCTCGCCGTTTTTGCGGCGATGCCAGACCTCGCCGTTCCACAGTCCGCGCGCCGTGATCCGGGCCCACATCTCGTCACCGGACGCTTCGCCCTGAAGGCCGGCGGAAAACAGCTTGGGCGTCTGGCCGATGACTTCCTCCGGGGTATAGCCGGTGATCAGGGTCAGTGCCGGGTTGACCGAGACGATGCGTTCGTTCGCGTCGGTGATGCAGATTGCCGATGTGCTGGCCGAGAACACCGTCGCCGCCAGCCGCTGGGCCTGCTCGGCGCGCCGCTGATTGACGATTCGCCAGATGTCCTGGCTGAGCAGGCGCGTGGTCTCGATTTCGCACTCGCTGTACGGAGTGGCCTTGTTGGCGACGCCGAGCAGCATGCGCCCGACGCCACCCTCAATTACCGGCACGCTGATCAATCGCTTTAGGCCGGTAATGGCGGCGGGTGGAGCGCTGGTAAGCGCTGCCGCTTGCTCGTTGCAGACCACCGGCGCGCGCTGGCGCATGGCCCGGGCCCACAGTCCGGCCAAAGTAACCGAGCAGAGTGGGTCGGCGAGCGCCGCCGAGGTGCCCCTGCGGGTGGCATGCGACCAGCTCACCGACTCGCTCGCCTGCTGATCTGGATCGACGAAATACAGGAAGGAGATTCGGCTGCCGGTCAGGCGCTCGGCGACTGCCAGCCCGTGCTGGATAAACTCGTCCTCGTCCATCCGTTCGGCTGCCTTGGGCAGTTCGAGCATTGCCAGCGCGCGCTCGGCCTGATGCTCCAGCAGCTCTGCCGACCGCCGCCGCGCCTGGTCGACGCGTTGGCGCTCGGTGACGTCGGTCAGGATGCAATGGGTACGTGGCTGTCCATGTACGCCATGGGGGACCCGGCCACTGACCAGCAGACTGATCGCCGTGCCGTTCTTGTGACGGGCGTCGAAGACGAAGTCGTCGGTCCTCCCAACGGCGACGAATTTCGCGAAGTTCGCGGCAACCGCAGGCAAGGATTGCTCAACGATGAAATCGTTGAGCGAGTGGCCGATCACTTCGTCGCGCCGGTAACCCAGCAGGCTCAGCCAGGCGTCGTTGACCTCGACGAGCTTGCGGCTCCCGACGTCCACCGACTGGTAGGCGAGCGGCGCACCGCTGAACAAGGCGCGATAGTGTCCCTCGGAGGCGGCCAGCGCTGCTTCGCGCTCCAGGATGGCTTGGGCCATGCGGCGCATGCTTACCGCCAGATTGGCCAGTTCCTCGGCCCGCGATGTGGGTAGGGGCGCCTGATAGTCGCCGTCGGCGATGGCCGGCACATGCCGTCCGAAGTCGGCCACGCCACGTGCCAGCTTCTGACCAAAGACGTAGGCGCAGAGCAAGGCCAACGCAAGCGCCACCGCCAGGCCGGCGGCGATCGCCAGCAAGGTCGAGCGCATGGTGGCGAAGGCCAGTTCGGTCGGCTGCGCAACCAGTGTCAGCCAGCCCGACGTGCTGACCGGTGTCACCGTGCCGATTTGCTCGACGCCGTCGAGCGAGAAGCGCCCGGTTTCGAAGTGGCCGGCCAGCCCGGCCTTCACCAGTGGCAGGTTGCCAAGGTTTTCCTGGCGGGCGGGGCGACCGGCGTCGGGGTGGGCGACGATCTGCCCCAGGCTGTCGATGATGATCGGCAGCACGGCGGCTGATCGCCCGAGTTCTCCGATGTGCTCCGAGAGTTGCTCAAGATCGACCTCGCCAAGCAGCGTCCAGGGTGTTCGCGCGCCGGGCGCCGCTGCTCTGCCAAGGGGCACGGTGACCGCAACGACAATCTTGCCGCGCTGTGACAGGTAGCTGTCGGACCAGATTACCGTGTCGCTCGCTCGCCCGGTGCTGAAGAAGCGTCGTGCCGAGAAATCCAGGCCGAGCAGATCGCCACGACCTTCCCGGCGCGTTGGCGGTAATCCGACGTCGGACACTCGTGCATTGGTGTCAAGGACGTAGAGCGCGTCCAGGGGCGCGTGCGCGCTGGCCTCAGTATCGATGATGATGCGCGTCCGCTCGGGGGCGGCGCCCGGCGGCATTTCGATCTCAACAGCGACGCGCTCGAGCTCGGCGGCCGATCCGCGCAGGAAATCATCGACCTGCCGGGAGATCGCCGTGGCCAGGGCCTTGTTGCTGGCCGCCACCTGATCGTTGAAGCGGGGCAGCAAGACCCCGAGCAGGACGGCAACGATCGCCACCATCGCCACGCCGACCATCGCCGACAGGCCCAGCGCAAGCCAGAAGCGAAGCGAGTGAGCCATCTGGCGAATGCTACGGCAAAACGGCCAGCCAACCGATCCGCGCGACGTCGGCTTGCCGCCTTGACGAGCAGCGGCCGAGGTCAGTACAAGGGCTTGAACTGGCCATCGTGGATCACCGAGAGGAAGGTGTCGCGTTGCGCGTCGCCATTGGCGTCGAAGTGGATCGGCGATTGCGCGCCGGCAAACGCCGCGTGCGCCAGCAAGGCCTCCTTGAGCGACTGACCACGGGACCTGGCGGCGAGGGCATCGAGGGCGACGTTGGTGGCGTCGAAAGCGGTCAGTCCCGGGAAGCCCGGCTCATGGCCGAAGCGCTCGCGGTAGGCGCGAAGAAACGCCAGGTAGGTCGGCGCAGTGCTTGCGCGGTCGATGTACTGGGCAACCACCAGCCCTTCGACCGCCCGGCCGCCAAGTTCGATCAGACGTTCGGTCGCTGCCCATTCGGAAGTGCCGATGCCAACGATCGTATCGCGCATGCGGATCTGCTGGACCAGCAGGGCGGTGTCCACCGAGTTGCTGATAATCACCACACCGTCTGGCTTGCTGGCCAGAACCTTGCTGGCGACCACCGCCAGGGACTCGCCGGAATCGAAGTCGACGGCCGCGGTGCCTTGCCCCCCCAAGCGCTCGAAAGCCTTGCTGAAATCGTCAGCCCAGCTCTGGCTGTAGGCCTTGTTGCGCAGATCGCAGACGAGTACCACGCGACGCAGACCGCTGCGGCGGAAATGATGTTCGGCGGACTTGAAAACATGTGCGGCGGTAGGAGCGACGACCCGAAAGAACTGGTCGTCGAGCGCCGTCAGCGCGTTGGTCGTCGCCGTCGGGGAGATCAGCGGAATCCCGGCGGCGTTGAACTGCGGCAGTACGGCCAGCGCCATCGCGCTGGTCATCGGCCCGATCACCAACTCGACCTTACGGGCCAGCAGGCGAGCGACAGCCAGTACGGCGACCTCGGCGTCCTGCTGATCGTCCTCGCCGATCAGTTCGATCGGCCGTCCATTGATTCCACCTTCCTGGTTGCGCATCTCGACCGCCAGGATGGCGCCGTTGCGCCCGCCGATGCCGAGGTCGGCGACGCGCCCGGAAAGTCCGCCCAGGAAGCCGATGCGCACCGGCTCGGGCGGCGCACAGGCCAGCACGCAGAACAGGCAGGTGGCCAGCATCGCGACGATACGCAGCGACACGCACCATCGGCGTGGTGCGAGTGCGGCCATGCTGGTCAACGAGAACATGCGGACCTCATTCAGAGCCCTGACAACATTCGGCCCACCTTCGGCAATCACGATGAGGCCAGTCCTCCATTGTACGGGAACTCGCACCTTGCCATGACTTCAAGGCGGCGCCTTCACGCAGCGGGCGGCTAGCCGGAGCTGGCCCGCCGGCCACGACGAGCTCGGCCGGCAAGCGGCCACTGCGCGTTTTTGCGGAAGATCGGGCAGAAAAATCGCGAAAACGCCGAAAACATCCGATTAGTCGCACTCAAGCGATTGAACTGTATGACATATTTGCGCTATTATCGCAGCTCACGTCGATCGTGGAACAGACGTCAATGATTCTTGCAGCACCACAAACCCCTGGGAGAGAGACAAGATGGACAAGAGAACCCCGCCGCCCACAATGAGTACCGATAGCAGTGCGGTGGAAGGAACGATGCAAGGCGAAACCAGCGAGTTGCAGGCCGCCAAACCGGCTGCACGCGCCCCCAAGGCGCGCGCCGTTTCTGCATCCACGCGCACGCCACAGCCGCGCAAGGCGTCGGCTGGTGATGTGGCGCCCGCCCGCAGCCCCGAGGCGATGGAGGCTTACGATGTGGCCGAAGCGACCAGTTCGGCAATTGAGCACAAGAAGGTCGCCCTGCGCGACATCATCGCACACGCCACCATCGGCGATACGGCTTCGCTCGCCAAGACTCTCGAAGCGATCATGACCGGCTCGTCTCCCGATGACGCAGCGGCGCTGCGCCGGGCCTTGATGGAGCATGAGAAGGAGCCGGCGGCAAGGCAGGCGAGCAGTCCGGACGACGAACTGGCGACGAGCTGGCGCGAAACGAGCTCCTACCCCTACCGCAACCTGATGTCGCGCAAGGCCTACGAGAAGCAGAAATACCGCCTGC
>DPSD01000694.1:474-3660 GCA_003538495.1 Accumulibacter sp. | reverse complement strand
TCCAGCCCGACGCGATGGTCGATCTCACGATTCTGCCGATCTCGGAGGTGGTCAGCAGCTACTACCTGCGCCTGCGCGTCGAAGACCGCCCAGGGGTGCTTGCCGACGTGACGCGCATCCTCGCCGACGACGGCATCTCGATCGTCGCCATGATCCAGCGCGAACCCGGCGAAGGCGAAGAGCAGACCGACATCATCATGCTCACCCACAAGACGGTCGAGCGCAACATCGACACCGCGATTGCCGGCATCGAGGCGCTGCCGGCAGTCAAAGGCCGGATCATCCGTTTGCGGCTGGAAGAATTGCTGTAAGGAGGCCGGAATTCGCCTCAGCAGCGAAAAAATCAGCTGCTGTGCGGGTTTTTACGAGAGGCTGGTGAGAGTGAGTGCATGCCGAACAGCGAACCCATCCCCGCATTGAATGCTGCCTTGACGGCCGATCAGTTGCGCAGGCGCTACATCACTGCTCTGTCGCTCATCGCGCTGCTCACCATCGCCTCCCAGATCGTCTGCAGTATCTGATTTCCGATCAGGCTTATACGAGGTGAAACAGGAACGAAAACGGCTCTCCGTGCCGAAACCGTCGCCTTGAGTATCGCCTCGGCGCCCACCGACCCACCTTGAAGAGCGTACCATGACTACCGTCACCGACGTCAACACACAGGCCGCTTCCGGCCTGATCCATATCGATGCCCTCTTGAATACAGGCCCCGGCTGGAACTGGCTGACCCCTGCACGCAACACGCTCTTTTATACCTTCGCACTGAACGGCGGCAATAGCAGCGACATGGGCAGCCAGATCAGCACCACGCCGGTGGCCTTCAATGCCACACAGCAGACTGCCGCGGTGCAGGCCCTGCAGCGACTGGCGCAAATCACCGGCATCCACTTCGTGGCCACCGCCGACGGTGCTGCAGCCGACATCCACTTCGCTGCTGCCGACATCATCTCCAGCAGCACTGCGGGCCTTTGCACAACGCGCAGCAACTATGCTTTCGACGGTAACAACACGATCACTGCGTACACGGCGGACGCCTACATCTATCTTGACAACGCCAACTTAGCAGCCAGCAACAACGCGCCCATTGCAGGTTCGAACGGCTACGAGGTGCTCCTGCACGAGCTGGGCCACGCCCTGGGACTGAAGCACTCCTTTGAAGGCAGCGTGCGCCTGAGCAGAGCCGACGACAACACGGCGAACACGCTGATGTCCTATACCCATGTCGGTGGGCCCTACCGCGACTATTCACCCTACGACATCGCGGCACTGATGTTCCTCTATGGGGGTGACGGTCTGGGTGGCGCGCTCGGCCAGGGCGGCAGCGGGCAGTACCTGGTGGGCACCGCCGCTGCCGACGCCCTGACCGGCAGCAGTGGCAACGACCTGCTCGAAGGCAAGGCCGGCGACGACAGGCTGAGTGGTGGCGCCGGCAAGGACGCCGCCACTTACAGCGGTCCTGCCGACCGCTATGCGGTGGGCGTGGTGGACGGCGGCTGGTCGGTGGGTGACACCTCTGGCAACGATGGCCACGACCTCCTGTACGGCGTCGAACGCCTGCATTTTTCCGACCACAAGCTGGCGATCGACATCGATGGCAATTCCGGAACGACCGCCAAGATCCTGGGAGCAGTATTCGGCGCAGCCTCGGTCGACAACCTCGCCTATGTCGGCATCGGACTGGGCCTGCTCGATGGCGGCATGTCCTACCAGGATCTGATGCAACTGGCGCTGGATGCCCGGCTCGGCACAGGCGCCAGCCACGAGGCGGTGGTGACTTTGCTATACACCAACGTGACCGGCGGCGCGCCCCCGCCCGACGCGCTGGCGTTCTTCACCAAGCTGCTCGACAACGGCACATACACACCGGCCAGCCTGGGTGTGATGGCCGCCGAAACCCCGCAGAACGCGATCAACATCGATCTCGTGGGGCTCTCCGAAGTCGGCATCGGGTTTGTCTGATTGCCAAGATCAAAGCACCTGGTTCACCAGACGGTCCGCGCGCGTTCGCGCGAGGCGTTTGAGGATGCGCTGCACCGGCGCCGGGTAACTGTCGATATCATCTAGCGAGCGGTAATCATCGAGTCGGCGCGTGTGCGCCAGGATGCGATCGAGTTCCGCATGGTGCTGAGCGATCAGACGGCGCTCGGGATCGTGGATCAGCAGCCCGTTTTCGAGATCCAGGCGCCAAGCGCGCGGATTGAGGTTGCTGCCGGTGATCAGCGCGTAATCGTCGTCGACCAGAAGGCCCTTGAGATGAAAGCTGTGCTTCTCGTGGCGCCAGAGTTGCAGATCGAGCAATCCCTGGGCGACGGCGTTCTGGTGAGTCTTGCAGAAGCGGCGAAGATTGGTTTCGTAGAGGTAAGGCAGTGCGCCAATCGTCGTGAAGGGCTCTTCAGGAGGAATGTAGAAATCGTTGGCGGTCTTGTCGCCGACGACGATCGTCACCTGGCAGCGCTGCCGGATTTTTTCGTCGATGGCCCGGCGAACCACGCGGGGCAGGTTGAAATAAGGGGTGAACAACACCAGACGTCGCTCGGCGCGCTGGATCAACTGCAGAATCACTGCGTTGAGTTGGTTTTCGCGACTACCGAAACCGAGCAGCGGCGTGATTCCCACTTCGCCGCTGCCGATAGCCCCGGCAACGATGTGGTAGCGACTTTTCGCAAGAAGCCGGCGAAGCTTGACAATCGCACCGCGCAGAGCAGGCGTTTTTGGCCGCGACTCGGTATTGAGAGGGCATACCGCCGCATTGACCTGCAGGATCCGCGTCAGCAGCGAAGCCATGCTATCGGCAAGAGGGCGATTCTCGATCAGATGATAGCGATCGAGGCGATAGCGATCCTGGCGATACAGATAGACGTCATTGATGCTGGCGCCGCTGTAGAGCAGGCTGTCATCGATGACGAAGCCCTTCAGATGCAGTACACCCAGCCATTCCCGACCCTGCACCGGCACGCCGTAGATCGGGACGCCAGGGCCGAGGCGGCGAGCCATTTCAACGTAGAGGGCAGCATTGCCGGCGCTTGCCAGCTTGCCGATCAGGCCCCGCTGAGCACGGTGCCAATCAACGAAGATCGCGATCTGCAGGTATGGGCGCGCTGCTTTGGCGGCATACAGGGCCGCCAGCAGTTCTCGGCCGGATTCATCATCCTGCAAATAGAGCGCCGAGATGAGGATTCGCTGATA
>DPSD01000694.1:0-209 GCA_003538495.1 Accumulibacter sp. | reverse complement strand
AGGATTCGCTGGCTGGCCGTGGCAATACGTTCGAGAAGTGCCGCACGGAACTCGCGCGGACCGAACAGGGTCAGGACACCCGCCGCCGCCACGGGGATGCAGGGCAGACCTTCCAGGCCGATCGCAGACTGACGATGGCCACGCAAATGCTGCACCACTGCTGCCAGGGCGCTGCTCATCGGAAGGTGCGCAGGAGTCCGATCGATGAG
>DPSD01000482.1:939-6444 GCA_003538495.1 Accumulibacter sp. | reverse complement strand
GCCTGCCCTTGGCATCAAGACTTAACGCTGCCGCACCCTGAAACATCAAACCAACCCTTGCTGTCCGCCCATCAAAACCGACATTTTCCCACTTTTCGCCACTTACTCCCACTTTAAGTTAAGGACTCGCCTAAAGCAAGAGGTACAGCTTTACATTTCTCAATGGCTACAAGGACTTATGAGCGACTTTTGAGGTAGTTAGAAAGGAGATTACTTGCTATAAAACAATGCTGCAATCACCACACTTAAAGTAATTTCTCAAGATTGCTTCCTAAGTGTTGGTACAAACGACGAGATGGAAGCGAACATTTGGCAGCGATGCAACATGCGAGCGAACACTGGAGCAGGGACAGCGATCGCTGCCCGCCATGCTGGAAAGGTGGAACAGTAGGAAAGTGGGAAGCCGGTCGATAAGCCGGGTTCTGTCGTGGACAGCCATTCCTCTAGGCGTACTGTTACCAGCACGCTCAAGCAGCCTACCCGGAAGCAGCGCGAGCCACGCCGACGCTTCCCTATTTGGCCTTGCTCCGGATGGGGTTTACCGTGCCGTCCGTGTTACCACGAACGCGGTGAGCTCTTACCTCGCCGTTTCACCCTTACCTGCCCTGCCTGCGCGAGGACATCGGCGGTCTGCTTTCTGTTGCACTTTCCGTCACCTCACGGTGCCCGGTCGTTAACCGGCATCCTGCTCTGCGGAGCCCGGACTTTCCTCTCGGCGCCAGGCTTTCACCCTTTGCCCAGCGGCTGCCTGACCGACTTCCCGCAGCAATTATACGCCGCGCCCACCGCGGCCCGACCGGAATTGCCACTGGTCGTCGTAGTAGCTGGCGCTGTCGCTGTCCAGCGTCACGCCGGGCAGGCCCATCAGGGGTAGCGGGTGGAAAGCTCGCGGCTGCAGGTGCAGGCCGCCATCCAGTTCACCCGCCAGACGCCGGTCTAGATCGGCCAGCTGAGCCAGCGGCGGCCGGCGCCACAGCCAGTCTTCGCTGACCTCGTACAGCAGCGCCTTGGCGGTCAGCCCGCGAAACGGTCGCAACAACTGCTCATAGGTAGCGTGACCAAAAACGAAACAGCGTAGCGCGCGACCCAATTCGTCGCGGCGCTCCCAGAACAGCGCTCGCCACTCGAAGTTGCGCAACAGGGCCAGCAACGAAGGGTCGGATGAGACCACGACGACGCCGCATTCGTCAAAATGAGTCAAGGCATCGCGCTCGCTGCCACGACCCGTGCCTTGAACGGCGAGCGCCCCGGCGTGGCGCGCGTTGAGCGCCGCCTTGCTCAGCGGAAAGCTCAGCCAGACCAGCGCATTGAAGAAATCGTGCCAGTTGCCGACGCGCGTGGCGACCTCGCCGCGTACCCAGATGCGCGTTTCGTAGGCCAGGCCGTCAAGCGGCGGCGGCACGAAAGACAGGTGCTGGCCACTGGCCGTGCGCAGGTCGAGCCCCGAACTCAGGAAGTCCAGCGAGGCAAAATCCGGGGCGAAGGGAATCCTCGTCAGCAGCGGCCACAAGGGGGCGAACAGGCCACCCGGTGAAGGCCAGTGGTGCCCACTCAATTCGGCGCCGGCGCCACCGCGTCCGCATCGCCCTTCGCCGCAGCGACAAATATCAAACTGCCACCGCGCATCTGGAAGCTTCCCTGCAACGGACCCATGCCATCCGCAGGCTCCTCGTCGAGCCGGGCAAAGCCCTGACAGGTTCGCGTCTCGACGACGACCATCCGCTTGCCCTGTTTGAGAATCCAGGCATCGTTCCCCGGGGCATAGACCTCGATTCTGGTATTGGCACTGCCCGATCCGATGTCGTGGCGACGCATGCACTCCGGCATCCGGGCCGCGACCACGGAGTAGGCGGCGGTTTTTTGCCAGAAGAAGTCCTGGACGCGAATCAGCGTCAAGGAATGCTGGCTAGAGTCAATCTCGAAGGCCGCCCGCTGATCGGAGCAGGCAACCAGCAAGGGCAGCAACAGCATCGGCAGCAGCGTCTTCCGCGACACACGCAATCTCCTCGGGCCAGCCCCGGAACAGAAAACAGCACAACGCGGCGACATCAGCCCCGCATCTTCCATCGTAGCAGCTCGCCAGCAGCCAACGGTACCAGCGTAGCGCCGCCGAGGTAAGCGAAGGCCGCCGGTGGTCGCCAAGCCTCGCGCACCAGCGTCACCGAACCGGTGTTGCGTGGCAAACTGTAGAAGTCCGGACCGTTGAAGCTGGCGAAAGCCTCCAGTCGATGCAGAGCATCGGCGGCGTCGAAGGCCTCCGCGTACAGCTCCAGCGCCGCATGCGCGGTGTAGCAGCCGGCACAGCCGCAGTCGACCTCCTTGCTGACCCGCGGATGCGGCGCGGAATCGGTGCCCAGGAAGAATCGCGGGTTGCCGGAAGTTGCCGCGCGCAGCAGCGCCTGGCGATGGACCTCTCGTTTGAGAACCGGCAGGCAGTAGTAATGCGGACGGAGGCCGCCCTGAAAAATGGCGTTGCGGTTGTACAAGAGGTGATGCGCGGTGATCGTCGCGGCGATGTTCGGTCCGCAGGCGGCGACAAAATCAGCGGCGTCGCGGGTGGTGATATGCTCGAAAACAACTTTCAGGCCGGGATAGCGCGCCAGTAACGGCTTCAAGACGCGTTCAATGAACACCTTTTCGCGGTCGAAGACGTCGATCTTCGAGTCGGTCACCTCGCCGTGCACCAGCAGCGGCAGCCCCGACCTTTCCATCTCGGTCAGCACCGCCGCACAGCGGTCCAGATTGGTCACACCCGCGTCGGAATTGGTCGTCGCCCCCGCCGGATAGAGCTTCACCGCGCGCACGAATTCGCTAGCCACCGCCCGCCGGATTTCGTCGACTGGCGTGCTGTCGGTCAGGTACAAGGTCATCAACGGCTCGAACGCCATGCCGGCCGGCAAGGCGGCGAGGATACGCGCGCGGTAGGCGGTCGCGGCGGCGACGGTGGTCACCGGCGGCCGCAGATTGGGCATCACGATGGCCCGCGCGAACTGCCGCGCGCTATGCGGCAAGACGGTCGCCAGCGCGTCACCATCGCGCAGATGAAGGTGCCAGTCGTCAGGACGGGTAAGGGCAATCTGCATGGTCGAGGTCATCGAAACAATTGGCCGAGTTTGCGAATCCGGGAATTCTAGATGATTTCTTCGGCTCCAGCCGAAACCTGCCGAGCGCGCTCGGTGCCGGCGCCCACCGCTCGCCAGCGCGGCGTGCGCTATCCCTTCAAGCGCAAAGCCTGTTGATACAGGGCGTGCTTTCCTGCGCCGGTAATCGCGTGCGCCAGCCGACTCGCCTGGCTGACCGACAGTCCGTCAGTGAGCAGCAACTTCAATACCCGCTCGCCATCGGCGTCGTTGTCGACCGCTGGAGCCGCGGAGACCAGCAGCACGAACTCGCCGCGCTGCCGGTTGGCGTCGGCCAGCAGCCAGTCGTGCGCGTCGCCGAGCGCACAGCTATGTACAGTCTCGAACAACTTGGTCAGTTCGCGCGCCAGCACCAGCGTCCGTGTCGGCTGAAAAACGGCCGCCAAAGCGGCCACGGTGTCCACAAGTCGGTGCGGCGCTTCGTAAAAGACCAGTGCGTAAGGCAAGTTGGCCAGCCCGCGCAAGACCTCCGCGCGCTGCCCGGCCTTCGCCGGCAAGAAACCGTAGAACAAGAAGTGGGCTTCACTGAGGCCGGCGGCTGAAAGCGCGACGACCGCCGCACACGGTCCCGGCAGCGGTATGACGCGATAGCCGGCGGCCCGCACTCTGGAGACCAGTCGCGCGCCCGGATCGGACACCGCAGGCGTGCCGGCATCGACGACCAAGGCGACCGACTCGCCGGCGGCGAGGTGTCCGATGACCTGTTGTGCGGCACCCTCTTCGTTATGCTGGTGCGCCGCGAGCAGGCGAGCATTGCAGCCGTAATGCCGCAGCAACGGCGCGCTGTGGCGAGTATCTTCGGCAGCCACCCAGGGCACTTGCCGCAGCACGTCGATGGCCCGCTGGGAGATATCGCCGAGGTGGCCGAGCGGCGTCGGAACTACATATAATGCGGGAAATTCTTCCGTCATGATCGGAGGCCGGCAGGTGAGCGACAAAGATAGCACGACTGCGTCAGGCGGGCACTCGGCCAGCCCGGGCGCGCTTGCCGAGGGACTCGCCGCGCGCTTTCTTGAGCGGCACGCGCTGACCATCGTGGCGCGCAACTATCGCTGCCGGGGTGGCGAGGTCGACCTGATCTGCACTGACCAGCGGGTGTTGGTATTCGTCGAGGTGCGCTTGCGCCGCAGCGCCAGCCACGGTGGCGCCGCGGCCAGCGTCACCGCCGCCAAGCAAGCGCGTATCGCCCTCGCCGCGCAGCACTACCTGGCGTCGCATCCCGGCCGCGAGTCCGACTGCCGCTTCGACTGCATCCTGCTCGACGCGCTGTCGGACACCGCGATCGAATGGATCCGCGATGCGTTTTCTGCTGTCTAGCGCGGCGCTGGGGCTGGCGTGTTGCTGGCAGGTCACAGCCGCCGAAAGCGTCAGGATCCTGGTGCAGACCTCGCCGCTGGCCGGCGGTCAGTACTATGCGCTGGCCGAAGTGTCGTCGCAGATCAGGCCTGGCGACCGCCTGGAGCTGATTCGCGAGCCGGGCAATCGGCACGACCACAAGGCGATTCGCGTCGAATGGAACGGGCGACGGCTCGGCTACCTGCCACGCAGCGAGAACGCTGCCGTCGCCAGGGCGCTCGACGACGGTGAGCAACTCGAAGCGCGGGTCGCACGGGTCCGCGACCATCCCGACCCCTGGCGCCGCGTCGAGATCGAGGTCCTGCTGATCCTCTGATGTTAGAATCCCCTCCTTTGGTCGGAGCCGAAGCACAGCCCATGGACTTGATCAAGCGAATCAGCCAGCACTTCAGGGACAGCGCGCAGACCAAGCTGGACGCCATGGAACCACTGGCCGGGCCGATCGCGCAGGCGATCGAGACAATGGTCGGCTGCCTGCTCGGCAATGGCAAGATCCTCGCCTGCGGCAACGGCGGCTCGGCCGCCGACGCGCAGCACCTGGCCGCCGAGATGGTCGGCCGCTTCGAAGCCGAACGACACGAACTGGCGGCGATCGCGCTGACCACCGACTCGTCGATCCTCTCGGCGATCGCCAACGACTACGGCTTCAAGATGGTTTTCGCCAAGCAGGTGCGTGCACTCGGCCAGCCCGGCGACGTGCTGGTCGCCATCTCGACCTCCGGGAACTCGCCCAACGTCATCGAAGCGATCCATGCCGCGCACGAGAATGATCTGCGCGTCGTTGCGCTGACCGGCAAGGGCGGCGGCGCCATCGGTGAGCTGCTGTACGACAGCGACGTCCATATCTCGGTCCCGGCCGAACGTACTGCACGAATTCAGGAAACGCACCTGCTCACCATCCACTGCCTTTGCGATGGTATTGATTGCCTGCTCATGGGAGTCGAAGAATGAACAAAGTCCTGCCCATCACGCTGGTACTCGGCGCCATGCTGCTGCCGATGCTGCAGGG
>DPSD01000482.1:450-637 GCA_003538495.1 Accumulibacter sp. | reverse complement strand
GCTGCCGATGCTGCAGGGCTGCGTTACGGTCGCCGCCGTCGGCGCGACCCAGGCCACCCTGGCAGCGATCGATCGCCGCTCTCTCGGCACGCAGACCGAAGACGAAACCATCGAATGGAAGGCCTCGCTGGAGATCAGTGAGAAAGCCGGCAAGGAATCGCACGTCAACTTCACCAGCTACAACCGC
>DPSD01000482.1:0-172 GCA_003538495.1 Accumulibacter sp. | reverse complement strand
ACTTCACCAGCTACAACCGCAAGGTACTGGTGACCGGCGAAGTAGCCTCCGAGGAGATCAAGGCCGAGGTCGAACGCCTGGTCGCCGCGATACCACAGGTGCGCGGGGTCTACAATGAGCTCGCCATTGCGCCCGCCACCTCGCTCGGGACGCGCAGCAAGGATTCCTATAT
>DPSD01000485.1:4236-8813 GCA_003538495.1 Accumulibacter sp. | reverse complement strand
TGGCGCCTTCCCACAAGGCGATTCGCTCGCGCACCCGCCGGTCCAGACCGCGGAAGTTGTGCTCGACCTCGCGGAAGTCGGTCAGTAGCTCGCGCGCCATGGCGATGAATTGCTGAAAGCGATCGCGCAAGGCACTATCGTCGAGCATCGGCAGGTCACCCGACAGCACGCGGGCGATTTCGGCGTCGATCTCGTCGCGGCGCCGCTGCAGTTCGGCGATGCGCGCCTGGGGATCGGTCTCGCTACCCTCGCTCATCTGCTTGAGCAGTTCGAACAGCGTCAGCAGGCGCGACTCGGTGCCGACAAAACTGCGCTCGGCGAGAGTCCCCAGCCAGGCGATTGCCTTCTCGGTCGCCGGCATCAGGTCGAAATGCGGTTCGTCCGACCCCTGTGCGTAAAACTTGCGCAGCCAGCCCTTGTCGTTGGCAGCCCAATCGTTGAGGTAGTCGAGCGCCGATTTGGGGAAAATCTCGGCGCCAAGGCGATCACGCAGCGCGAACAGTTCGTCTTCGAGCGCCTCGGCGAGGTCGGCCTGCGCCATCACCCGCACATTCGGCGCGATGAACACCCGCTCCAGAAAACTTGCCACCAGCGGCGCATGATCCGAGCGCAACAAACGCCAAGCCGGATGATTCTGGCGCAGCAGGTCGAGGGTAACGAAGTCGACAGTCATGTCTTCAGTCTGGAGGGCGTCGGTCAAGGCAGCCATTGCATTGTCCGCAGGACCTTGACGCAGGGCAAGCTCCCGGTAACGAAGGCGGCAACCTTGCCGCCACTGCTCTGGCCGGTGAGCAGGGTGGGGTTATCCGCGCAAAGCTCTTCGGCGGCAGCTTGCCGGAGTGCTTCGGCAGCGTCGGATCTGCGCTCTGCACGCTGTTCGCGATCATGACTGCGGCATCCAGGTCGATGGGGATCGTGCGACCGGTGATGGACGCCGACCCGCCGTGGCGACCATTCCCCATCTTCATCTTCATCTTCATCCTGCGCACCGCCCTGACCGGGCGCGACCCTTCTCGCCCCTGCGCTTGAGGCGACGGGTGTCACCGACGCCACCGAGCCGCAAGAAACGCCGCGAACCGGTGGGTACCGAGGGCCGCCAGGCGATGACGGAAATCCGTCGACGTCACGAGGAGGGCTCCGCGCTGTTCGCGCGAACAGCGGCGCTGGACCGGAACTGCCGGATCGCCGATTGCCGCCGTCCCCGCCACGCTGCCCCAACTCCCGCAACGAGAAAAACCAGCTGAAGTCGGATTAGAATGAGCTGCGAACGGTTTCGACCGGTTATCGGACCTGGCATGATCGGCGCAAGCACCGCTTGCTTGATGGGTCGGGGTCGAGACGGCGCGAGATACCCTTGCACCAGGCGCCTGGCAAGAAGCACGCCGCCGCGACGATCGCCGCGCCGCAGTTTCGCATGCAGGAAACCGACGAAGTCGTGGCCCGAGCGTGCGGACCCTGGACGACGACGGCGTCGTGGAGGCCTGATCTGTCGCACCGTCCGCCTGCAGCGCGCCGCTGGCGGACGAGTCGACGTTGATCGCCCGGGACTGATAGCATCTACCCCGGACATCGGAGCAGCCGCACCGCGTTCCCTTCCAAACAAATCTGCCCAGCGCGCTCCCGGCGGGAGCCGGACCCGCGCTGTGCTTCACTCGGAGTAAAACGGCATGAGCGCAGAAGATCTCGCCCGACTGCAACAGGAGGTCGAGCGCGAACGTAACGCCCGCAAGGAAGCCGAGCGACAGTTCGAGGAAAGGATCAGCGAACTGACGCTTGCCAACCAGCAGTTGCAGCGCCACGTCGACTCCGTGCCATGCATCGTCGTCGCGCTGGACACCGCGGGTTGCATCTCGATGATCAACCGCGCGGGGTGCGCTTTGCTCGGTCAGCCCGAGAGCGCGCTGCTCGGGAAAGCCTGGTTCGAGCGTTTCCTGCCACAGCCCGGCGGCAGCTCCGTCATCCTCCCCTTGTTTCGGCAACTTGTCGCGGGCGACAGCCAAGTCAAGGAAAGACTCTCTGAATATCCCGTCCTCGACAGCACCAGCCAACCGCGTCTGATGGCCTGGCACACGGGCATGCTGACCGACGCGACCGGAAGAATCGTCGGCACGCTGAGCTCCGGCGAGGATATCACCGAGCAGAGGCTGGCTGAAGCGGCGATCGCGGAATCGCGCAACCTGCTCCTGAAAATCATCGATACGGTACCGGCTCGAGTCTTCTGGAAGGACCCCGAGCTGCGCTTTCTCGGCTGCAATACGGCCTTCGCCCAGGACGGAGGAATGCAGCACCGCGATGACGTGATCGGCAAGGACGACTATCAGATGGCGTGGGCGGCGCAAGCCGATTTCTATCGCGCCGACGACCGCGCGGTCATGGCGTCAGGGGTTGCAAGGCTTTCCTTCGAGGAACAGCAGACCACCGCGAGCGGCGAGACCGTATGGTTGCGGACGTCCAAGATTCCGCTGATCAATGACCACAACGAGACCTTTGGCGTGCTCGGCGTCTACGAGGACATTACCGAGTACCGGCGGATCGAAGCGGATAACCGGGTGCATGTGGCCGAGTTGACCGCCCTCAATTCGATGCTGATCGACGCGCAGAACGAGATGTTGCGATCCGTGAAGATGGCCTCCGTGGGCCAACTGGCAGCCGGCGTGGCGCACGAGATCGACAATCCCTTCACGTTCATCAATTCTCACCTGGTGGCGCTCAAGGGGCACGTGCGCGATCTCTTGAACGTGCTCGAGGCCTACCGGAACGCCGAACCGGCACTGGCCGCACATAGCGACTTGATGGCGGCCATCGAGCAGGTGAAATCGGCGGCCAATCTCGAATTCCTGCAGCAGGACATTCTGAACCTGATCACCGAATCGCTCGACGGCGTGCATCGGGCCAAGACGATCGTCGAAAACTTCAAGGATTTCTCGCGCGTACATACCACCGAGTGGCGCCCTGCGAACCTCGAAAAATGCCTGGAGAGCACGCTCAACATCGTCTGGAACGAGATCAAGTACAAGGCCACCATCAAGAAGACTTATGCTGGCATCCCCGACATAGAATGCCTTGCGCCGCAACTCAATCAGGTATTCCTGAACCTTCTGGTCAATGCCGTGCAAGCCATTGACGAACGCGGCGTGATTACCCTGCGCACCGGCTTTGACGAGCAGACGGTCTGGGTTGAAGTGGGCGACACCGGCAAGGGAATCGAACCTGAAAACCTGGACAGGATTTTCGAGCCGTTCTTCACCACCAAGCCGGCTGGCAAAGGAACCGGCCTCGGCCTGTCACTGGCCCACAGCATCGTGCAGCGCCATAGTGGCCAGCTGCAAGCGCGCAGCAAGGTCGGCAAGGGAACCGTATTTCGCGTCACCTTGCCGCGTCGCAGATTGATTGACCCGGAGAATTCCTGAGTCCACGGGCGCGGTGGTCGCTCGCACGACCAGGAAGAAGGATGGGCGCCCCCCATGTCGTACGCTGCAAGCGGCCAGGCAATCGTCACCCAGCGGGAAATGAGCCGTCACCGCAGTCAGGCCGCCTTCAGCGGCACGATGCCGAACAGATGGCCACGACGTCCGCCGTTGATGTGGATCTCGTCGCGATCGAGAATGCCGCGCTCGAGCTAGACCGGCATCACCTTGCGCGCGCCGAAGGGGCTGCTGCCACCGATCAGGTAAGCGGAGTGGCGACTGGCCACCGTCGGGCTGAACGGGGCAACCGTCCTGACACCGAAGTGACGAGCAAGCTGCCTGGTCAACACCTCGCGGTCACCGTGCTTGAGCACCAGCAGCGCACGCCTGCCCTCGCCCTCGATCACCAGCGTCTTGATTACCGCCTGCTCATCGACACCAAGCTCGCGACCATTGACCATAGTCGGGTCGCCTCTGGCTGTCGCGATCAGTCATTCGGCGTCGCCACTATCTCGCCGCCTGGAAACACCCTCTGCTGGCTGCGGGTGGCTGCTCCGTGCCTGATTTTTCGGATCACCCGGCGAAACAGTGACGGCGCAGAAGGCGCGGAGCTGCCGGCTATCCTGCTATTACGTCGGCGTTTCCGGTCGCCTGCTGCGGGACCCACCGCTATTTCCGCAACACGGTATGCACGAAACTTCGCCAGCTTGTCGACGCCGCGTCCGGAAGGTCGCAAACAATCTGGACCACACCATCGCCCTGATCGCTGTCGACCAGCGCGAAGTGCAGCGAACGTGCCAGGCTGAGCATCGGCCGGTTGTCGGCAAGGACGTCGCCGCGCATCGTTCGCAACCCACGCAGCGACGCCTCGCGAAGGAGTGCCTTGAGCAGCCGCCGTCCGATACCCTGTCCTTGCCAGGCGTCGCCGATGAGCAGCGAAAAGGTGCACTCCGGCTGTTTCTCGTGTTCGACAAAACGACCGCCAGCGATCGGAATCTCGATCGCGTCCTCGCGCCGAACGACCACCAGCAGGTATTCCTTTTGCGGGTCGACGGAGACCAGCCTGTGCACCGCCTCGTCCGAGAACTCGGCGATTGAGCCAAAAAAGCGGTTGCGCCTGGAATTGGCAGACAGGGTATTCAATGACTGCTTGACGCGTGGCTCGTCGTG
>DPSD01000485.1:0-3971 GCA_003538495.1 Accumulibacter sp. | reverse complement strand
TGACGCGTGGCTCGTCGTCCGGCCGCATTTGCCGCATTTCGAGCCAGCTGCCGTCAGCGGCCTGCCAGCGGTCGACTGCGTCGTCTGCATGATTCATGACTGCAAGACTATCAGGGAAAGCGGGCGAATGCAGGGTCTGGTGCGTCGCTTGCTTGGCGAGCGAATCGGCCTTCGGCCGGATCGCTGAATTCACCGCGAATCGACGGTGGTAGTCGTTGGCCACCGACCATTTGCTTGCCGGCAGTCGCCGACCCTGACGGTGATCGCGTCGAGCCACCGCTGGTGTACGTCCCGCGCCGGCCAGCTACCCCTCGATACCTTGTAGCGGCCGTCGGACGCGACCCACCGGAAGCGATCATCGACATCCAGAAGTCCTGCCTCGCATCGCCTCGACGGCAGTCAAGACCTCGCCGGTAACGCCCCCGTCGTTGTCACGTCTGGCAGCGCCACGCGCCAGGCTATCGCCACCGCAAACCCGCCTGAGCCCACGTTCGCTGCCCCGCCAAACCAGGTGGACCTTGCGCTAGCCGCTGGCCGCAAGGAGCCCTTCGGTAAGACTCGTCAGCGGCCCCCGCTGCTCGCACCAGGCCTGGAAAGCCTTGTCCAACGCCGGCCATGCCTGATCTATCACGGCGGATCAGGCCGTGTCGCGATTGCGCCCCTTGACGACACCGGGCTGGCGAAAGACGCCTTCAAACGAGGATCCCGGGCTCTGGCCGGCACGACGCGAGGCTTGATTCACAGCGTTGCACTTCCACTCATGGCGCCGGAAGGCCAGCGGCATCATCAGCGACATCGCTTCGGTAGCCAGCGCTGTCCTCCGCATCGCCGGTGCGAAATTCAGGTGAGCGACCCCGGTCGAGCCCCGCTTGCGACTGATCCGCAAGCAAGCGGCCACACCTTCGGCCTCGCCCGTCGCCGTGCTGACGACCGCGAAAGAGAGCCGGTAACAAGTCCGGCGGGTGTCTTGCCGCAGGGAGTCGCTCACGGCGGCAGAATCGCCCGCTGATGACCGCCGGACCTCGACGCGTCGCGGCCTTCCAGTCCGGGACCGGGACGCCGACCGGCTGGCCGAGGTGACTGATCAGGTCGTCCATGGCAGCCCTTCCGCGCAGATCACCGAGCGCACCGCTGACAGACATCCACCCACTGGCCGTTGGTCACCGCGAGCAACTGTTCCGGGCTGATCCGTACTGCGGTGTGGATCGCGCCGGCAGCGGGCAGGACTTCGTCGAAATCCTGCAGCGACGTATCCAGATAGATCGGCAGCGGCTGCGCCAGACCGAAGGGACAAACACCGCCGACCGGATGCCCGGTCAGCTCCACGACTTCTTCCGGAGGCGACATCTTGCCCTTGCCGAAGGCCACTTTGAATTTCCGGTTGTCAATGCGGGCGTCACCGCGGGCCACCAGAATGATTACGCGGCCATCGGCCAGCCGAAATGAGAGTGTCTTGGCGATGCGACCGGGCTCGACGCCGTGCGCCTCAGCGGCCAGTGCGACGGTCGCCGTGCTGACCGCCAATTCGATGATTGGCACGTCGAGATCGCGGGCGGCAAAGAAGTCACGTACGGATTGCAGGCTCATGGCGGATCCTGATGACGGTCAAGAGCTGCTGGGGACGGTGAAACTGAAAGTCGCGCCGTCCGGAGGCACGCTTTCGACCCAGATGCGTCCGCCAAGGTGGTCGACGATACGGCGGCAAATCGCCAGCCCGAGGCCGGTACCCGCGGGGCGGGCGCCGCTGGCGCCGAGCACTTGTCGAAACTCCTCGAAGACCTCGCCGTGTTTCTCGGGCGGAATGCCCGGACCATTGTCGGCAACCGAGACCCTGGTTTCGGTCGGTCCGTAGTCCAGGCTGACCAGCACACGGCCGCTGCTCTCCGGCGCGAATTTCAAAGCGTTCGAAAGCAGGTTGATCAGCACCTGCGTCAGGCGATCGTGGTCGCCGACGACCCGCGCCGCGTGCGTCGGCAGCGCCAATTCGAGCGCAACGCGCTTTTCGGCGAACATCGGCGTGATCGAGGTGACCGCCGACTTCACGAGGTCGGCGGCGTCGAGGTCGGCGATGCACCAATCCATGCGGCCGGCCTCGATCTTTGCGAAGTCAAGCAGGTCGTTGATCATTCGAACCAGACGCAGGCATTCGCCATTGATGATGCCAAGGAACTCCTGGCGTTGCTCGGCGCCGATTTCAGGGTTGTCGCCGAGAATCTCGGCGAACGAGCGAATCGACGTCAGCGGTGTGCGCAGATCGTGCGTCACCATGTTCAGAAACGCCGACTTCGCGTGGTTGGCTTCCTCGGCCTTCTGTTTCGCCGCTTGCAGGCTTTCTTCCCAGGTCTTGCGCTCGGTAACGTCGCTATAGGTGGTGACGAAGCCGCCGCCCGGCAAGGGTGTGCCACGGACTTCCAGTACCATGCCGTTCGGTCGCATGCGCTCGAAGCAATGCGGCTCCGCCTTGCTCGCCAGAGTGATGCGCTCCTTGACGAGGTCCTCGATGTCGCCCGCTCCGTAGTCGCCGCGCTCGGCGTTGAAGCGGAAGAAATCCGCCAGTGGCCGACCGATCGTCCCGAGGTCATCGGGAAAGCCAAGCAGTTCGAGAAACTGTCGGTTCCAGGCTACCAAACGCAGTTCCCGGTCGAAAATACTGAAACCCTGTGCCAGGTACGCGAGCCCCCTGACAATCAAATCGACCCGGCTCGCCTCGACACCGTTGGCTGACGACATGAGCATATTCCTCCTGGTGTTGACGCACTGGCGGCGCGTTCGGAACGCCACCCCTGACCCTGCGCCGGTGACCGCGGTCGCAGCCGCAGCCATGCGAGGGCTTCCATTTTCCTGCTGGCGCCGTTTGCTGCGCAACATGCTCAACAGTCAAAAAGCCTGGGCGAATGTGAATGTTTCTCACGTAACTTCACCAACTGGCCCCGAAGAACAACGCGCCACCGATCCCTCCTGCTGCGCTCTTGCTTCGTTGCTTGCTGATTGGCAAGGCATCTCGGCCAAAGCCGCCGGCAGCGTGTGTCTGGCTAAGCGAGGAGCATGCCAGAGGCCTGACTACCATGCATGACATGACTTTCACCAACGAACTGGAATTGGCCAGCCAACTTGCCCGGTTCTTCTGACCATCCAGGCACTGCGCTAGGCCGGACGCCAGCCTGCAACACCGCAACCACCAGGCGAAGCGAGGCTCGCCCATTGAAACTACTGGCACATGCGGCGGATTTCATTTTCCTTGATGGCCAGATCGACCTGCTGCAAGACAGCATCGACATCCGCGAGTCGCTCGTCAACCGCCACCTGGCCAGTCAACGGCAAATCCGGAGTCAGCAGGCCGCTTTCATAGTTCGCCCAGATTTCCTTGCCGAACTGGGTGTCCTTGAGCGACGGAGCAAAGGTGCTGAAGTAAGTTCGCAGGTTGAGCACGTCACGCGCGAACATTTCGGCGGCGTTGCTGTTGCCTGCCGCATCGATCGCTTGCGGCACATCGATAATGACCGGTCCGCCTGCACCGACCAGAATGTTGTATTCGGAAAGGTCGCCGTGAATGATCCCGGCGCAAAGCATCCGCACCACCTGATTGACCAGCGTCGCATGAAACTCCAAGGCCAGTTCTTCGCTAAGTTCCACGTCGTTGAGGCGCGGTGCCGCACGGCCCTCGGCATCGACCACCAGATCCATCAGCAATACGCCCTCGAAACAGATATGCGGCTGCGGAACCCGCACACCGGCAGCGGATAGCCGATACAGGGCATCGACCTCGGCGCTTTGCCAAACCTCTTCCTGCATCTTGCGGCCATAGCGACTGCCTTTCTCCATGGCACGCCCCTGCCGACTATTCTGTACCTTGCGCCCTTCCTGATAGGACGCGTTCTTTCGGAAGCTGCGCTGATTGGCCTCCTTGTAGACCTTGGCGCAGCGAATGTCTTCGCCACAGCGAACGACATAGACGGTGGCCTCCTTGCCGC
>DPSD01000486.1 GCA_003538495.1 Accumulibacter sp. | reverse complement strand
CTCCTTTTGCTGTGCATGAATCAGTCGGCTGCTGGCGATCGCCGCCTCGATGGCCGCGTTCGAGAGGCGGACCGAGCGCAACTCGGGACGAACGAGAAATTCAATGCCAACCGGTATTTTCAAGGCGGCGCGCTCGCCAAAAACCGGAGTTTTCGGTCAGGCACTAACTATATTGGTGTGGAATACGCAGGTGACGCGAGGGCCAAGCTTTACCGGCTTGGGGAATCGCCCGGACTTGACGCCAGACCACCAGCACGATTTCTTGACGGGGATGATTGCGGGAATCGGCGGTGTGGATTTCTCGTTGCCGATGATTTGCGACAAGCGAAGGAAGCCGGTTTCGGGGAGGGTGCTGACCATGTTTCTCCAATGGCGGCCGTCGTTGGCCGTGTTGAACATGGTGAGCATTGGAGTCGTTCTAGTGCCCCTTGATAAGCCCGTCAGCATGCAACACGCATTACAGCCAGCTTGCAGGGGTTACGCTGTGCGTGCAGAGCGTAGTTCTTTTGCCTCTTCGCCGATGTGTTTGCGTGCCGTTCTGAATGCCACGCCCATGATCGTTGTGACAGCCTCAGCGGCAGTGTCCATGCTGTGGTGCTTGTCACAGTTGTTCCTGTACCAGGACTTGATTGACTCGGCCTTCTCGCGGTCCTCGGCATGTCGTGCGTGTGCTGCGATCCTCGCTACGGCAGCCTTGATGGTCTTGGCAGTCGGACGGAGGTCTACGCCTTCCCACAGTCCGACAGCGCGGGCCGCACTCGTCAAGAGAGACACAGCCGCCTCCGGCGAATCCCATCTGCGTATCTCATCTCGGGCTAGACTGATCGCAAGGAAAGTCATGGCGTCAATTTCGGCGCCACTTGTTGTCAGCTGGTCGTCGTCACTCAAGTTCGCGGTTACCTTACTGACACCCTCTTGAATCCTTCTCAATGCTTCAGGGGTTCGGTCGACTCCGAGGCGTTGCCACGCCACGTCCTCAATGCGGTTCAGTTCATTGGATAGGATGTTCGTTCTGCATGTCGCGCTCCTTCACGCTTCGCCCTTGATTCAGGATGCCGCGCCAGCCGGGCAAGGGAAACCGGCTTTCGCCCTCGTGGATCAGCTTCGGGATAGGCGCGGCAAAAACTCGATGGCTTCAGCCCGTCACGCTGCCGTCGTGATGGCGATCACTTCCGCCCCGGCCTTCAGCTTGTGCAGGTAATCCGCCCACTGGTGCATCATGGCACGTCGATCCTTCAGGAACTTCGTCCGGTTGTAGGCACTGCCCAAGGCATCCGGCACGGAGTGCGCCAGTTGGTGCTCGATCACTTCGGGCTCAATGTGTAGCTCCTCGTGCAGGATCGTGCGGGCCATCGCCCTGAAGCCGTGCCCGGTGATTTCCGTCCTGGTGTCGTACCCCATGCGGCGCAGCGAGGCATTGATGGCTGCATCGCTCATGGCCCGGTGCGGGTCGCGCGCCCCAGGGAAAACGTAGCGCCCGCTCCCGGTCAGTGCGTGCAGCTCGCGCAGGATCGCCACGGCGTGAGGCGCCAGCGGGACAAGGTGCTCGGTCTTTGTTTTGGTCACCAGATAGCGCCACTCGGCTTTGTCCAGGTCGAAGCCGGCCCACTCCGCGCGGCGCAGCTCGCCAGGACGAACGAACAGCAGCGGCGCGAGCAGTAGCGCGTTCTTGACGACGAACGTACCGCGAAAGCCGTCGATTGCCCGCAGTAACTCGGCAACTTCCTTCGGCGTCGTGATGGCCGCGAAGTGCCCGGCCTTGGCCGCGGGTATCGCGCCTCGCAGGTCCGGGCAGGGGTCGCGCTCGGCGCGGCCTGTGGCGATCGCGTAGCGGAATGCCTGGCTGATCTCGCTGCGCACTCGGTGCGCCGTGTAGCGCGCGCCGCGCTCGTCGACCCGCCGCAGAACAGCGAGCACATCGGGTGCTGAAATCTCGCTGATTGGTTTTGCCCCAAGCCACGGGAACACGTCATGTTCCATGCGGGCGAGGGTCTTGGTGTACTGCCCGGCCGCCACGGTTTCCTTGCGGTGATTCATCCAGTCTCGGCAGACGGGCTCAAAGCAATTCGCGGTCAGCGCCACCCGATCCGCCTTGACGGCCTTCCGATCGGCGCCCGGGTCAGCCCCTTGCGAGATCCGCTTGCGCGCCGCGTCGCGCTTCTCCCGAGCCTCCTTGAGACTGACATCCGGGTAGACGCCAAGCGAGAGCAGCTTTTCTTTGCCGTCGAAGGTGTACCGGAAGCGCCACCACTTGCCGCCGGCGGGCGTTACGATGACGAACAGTCCTCGCTCGTCGTAAAGTTTGGCGGGTTTTTCGCCGGGCTTGGCGTTGCGTACGGCGGTGTCGGTCAGTGGCATGGCGGGCTCCATGGTCAGGATGCGGTTCCGCATCTGAGAGTTACCCCAGGGCCAAAGGCAGTTACCCCGAAAGTTACCCCTGTTTTTCTGCGGATGCTATGGAACCATGTTACCCCCATGGCGGACATTATATCCAATAAAAACCCGCACTTAGGCTGGTTCTATGGGCTGCTTCGGACTACCGTGGATTGCTTGTTGGTGCCCCCGGTCGGAATCGAACCAACACCTGATGATTACAAATCAACTGCACGACCTTCATGCTACGGGGGCGAACACTGCATGCTGAGGCGATGATTATAGCCGAAGCAAACGCCCGCCGTGCTTCCCCGGACGCATTCTGCGCGACCCACCCGAGGTGGTCGATTCCGGCCAGAAAGGGCCACGTCGGGCGCGGTTGCAAGCGCAGGCGAAGCTCCTGCCGCTGCTCCACCAGCCGTGGAAATGGCGTCGTCTTGCCGGACAGGTCCGGGGCAGCGCGCCGCCCGTGGCTGCGGATTCTTTCGCAGCTGCATGGCCACTGATAGAATGCCGCGACTGTCTGTTTGTTTGTCGGTGGAAAGCCATGCCAGTCCTCTCGAATCCGTCCGAAATCGCTCGCGAGGCCCTGCGCCTGCTGGCCAGTAGACGAGTCTCTCCTTCACCTGACAACTACCGGGCGCTCTATCACGAGATTGCCGGTACCCCGGCCAATGAGGCGGCGCCTTTCCCGGAGCGAGAGCTGAAGGCACTTCTGGCGTCGTTGCCCAGGGAAAATGCCCAGCAGCAACGACTGCTCAGACGCTTCGAGCAGGCATTCAAGGGCAAGAGCTGGGACGAGCTAAAGCGTGGTCTGGCCGAGTTGTTCGCGCAGTTGGGCAAGGAGCAGGATCTGCCATGGAATCAGTTATTCGGCGACTTCCTTCGGCAGTGGGAGAGCAAGCAGGCCGGCCTCACCGTCGCGCGCAAGCGTGAAGCGCTGGAGCGTGTGCTGGCCGGCGCGACGGGTAACAGCGAGTTGCTCTTCGCGCGCCTGCAAGGACTGGTCAAGTCGTGGTCACTGAACGCGTCGGAAGCGGCGGAGATGCCTCTGGTGGAGGGGCTCGCAGCAGTGGCCGAAGCCGCGAACGGCTCTCCGGTCAGCGATCAGGTGGCGGCAGCGCATGCGCTGCAGACTGGTGCTTTGGCGGCCGAGCTGTCGAGCGAGTTGCGCGAGATCTTCGCGTATACGCTGGAGGGCCTCATTCCGACCCAGCTCGCCGACGAGCCCGACCTTGTGGCCGATGCCAAGGCGCTCGCCCACAAGGTTCGCACGGCGACCTCGCGAGCGGCGATGGACGGCCTGCAGGCGAGCGTCAAGCGCTTCGCTTTCCGCCTTGAGCTGCTGGCCGAAGACCGGGTCGAACTGCGTGCAGGCTTGCTCAAGCTGCTGCAATTGTTGATCGAAAACGTCGGCGAGCTGGTTGTCGAGGACCGCTGGCTTGCCGGTCAGATCGACATCGTCCGCGACATCGTTTCCGGCCCGTTGAGCATCCGTTCGATCAGCGACGCCGAAAGCCGGCTCAAGGAGGTCATTTTCAAGCAGGGACAGCTCAAGCACAGTCTGAACGAAGCCCGGGAAAGCCTCAAACAGATGCTGGCCGGCTTCGTCGATCACCTGGCGGAGTTTGCCGATTCGACTTCCGAGTATCACGACAAGATCGCGATCTGCGCCGACCGGATCAGCAACGCCGAGGACATTTCCCAGCTCGAGGACGTGCTCGCGGAAGTGATCCGTGAGACCCAGATCATCCAGCTCAACGCGCAGCGCTCGCGTGACGAGTTGCGTGCCGCCAAGCAGAGCGTCGAGGACGCCGAGAAGCGCATTGGCGAACTGCAGGCGGATCTCGACAAAGCCAGCACGCTGGTTCGGCACGACCAGCTCACCGGTGTGCTTAACCGCCGTGGTCTCGAGGAAGCATTCGACAAGGAAACGGCGCGCGCGCAACGCCGCAAGGCGACACTCTGCGTCGCCTTGCTCGACATCGACAACTTCAAGAAACTCAACGACTCGCTCGGTCACGACGCCGGCGACGCCGCACTGATCCACCTGACGACGGTAATCCGCGAAACGATGCGTCCGCAGGATACGGTCGCCCGCTTCGGTGGCGAGGAGTTCATCATCCTGCTGCCGGACACCTCGCTGGAAGACGCGCAGACGGCGCTGGTCCGCCTGCAGCGCGAGTTGACGCGGCGGATTTTCCTGCACAACAACGACCGCCAACTGATTACCTTCAGCGCCGGCGTGACCGATTTCCGGCCCACCGATACGCAGGGCTCGGTCAGCAAACGTGCCGACGAGGCGATGTTTGCCGCCAAGCAGGCCGGCAAGAACCGGGTGTTGATCGGCTGACTTCATACCCGTAGCTGCACATCGGTTGCCCGCTGCCGGCGCCCCTGCGCTGCGCGCTCAGCGGTCCCCGGCTGGCATGGTGGCTCCGCCGGCCAGCGCTCGCAGCACTTCGCCAGCGGCCAGCAGGCCAAACGTCGCGGTGACGCAAACCGACGAGCCGAAGCCGGCGCAGTTCAGTCCACTCAGCACACGCGGCGGTTCGCAGGCCGCGGCGGCCCGGGTTTCGGATTCGGGATAGCGCAGCGCTTCGGTCGAGAAGACGGCCGCAATCCCGAACTTCTTCTTTGCCTGACGCGGGAATGCGTAATCCTTGCGCAATAGCGAGCGCACCTTGGCGAGCAGCGGATCCTGGATGCTCAGGGCGAGGTCGGCGATCTGGATTCGCGTCGCGTCGATCTGGCCGCCGGCGCCGCCGGCGGTGACGAGCGGCGTCGCGACGCGCCGCGACCAGGCGATCATCGCCGCCTTGGTGCGCGCCTGGTCGATGGCGTCCAGGACGTGGTCGAAAGGCCCGGCGAGGATGGTGTCAACGTTCTCCGGAGTGACGAAGTCGTCGACTTCGGTGACCACGCAAGCCGGGTTGATGGCGTGGACCCGCTGCGCCATGGCGCTGACCTTGGCCTTGCCGAATTCGCCGTCGAGGGCGTGCACCTGCCGGTTAACGTTGGACTCGGCGACCATGTCCAGATCGATCAGGGTGATCCGGCCGATTGCCGAACGTGCCAGCGCCTCGACGGCCCATGAACCGACACCGCCGATGCCGACAACGGCGACATGCGCATCCTGAAAACGCCGCAGGGCAGCCGCGCCGTAGAGGCGAGAGATACCGCCGAAACGGCGCGCCTGATCGGCCGCAGGGTCGGGCGGCGACCCGACCATCGGTTCGCTCATCTGGCTTCGACGCTCCGCCGGATCACCTGGTTGAAGGGCTCGATCCATTCCGGCGCGAACTGCTTGTCACAGGCATTGATTTCGGCGATCGCGCGTAGCAGCGAGCGATTCCGGCCACGGTTGATATGCTTCAACATCACCGCTTCGAAGGCGTCGACGATCGCCAGCACCTTTGCGCCGGAGCAGATCTGCGCGCTATCGAGACCGGCCGGGTAACCGCTGCCCCGGGGCGCTTCATGGTGTTGCGCCACCATCTCGGCGGCAGCCGTCCAGCCGGCCATCCGCGACAGCAATCCAGCCGCATAGCCCGGATGCGCGCGCAGGATCATTTTCTCCTCCGGGCTCATGTCGCTGGCCTTCAGCCATACCGACTCGGCGAGAAACATCATGCCGACGTCGTGCATGTAGACGGCGGCTTCAAGCTGGATCGGCTCGATCGGCTCACCGGCCATCTGGTTTGTTTCCAGCGCCAGGCGCAGGATGCGCGTCGAGCGGCCCTTGAACAGCGGCGACCTGGCCTCGAACTGGCTGGCAAGGGTGAGAAAAAAACGCAGATCCTCGGCAGCTTCCGACTTCGCGGCAGCGCGCAGACCGGTGACACCGCGGGTGGTCAGCGACGCAACAAAGACCGGACGGAATCCGGTTACTGCCTCAAGCACCTCGGCGGCGCGCTCGTCGACCTCCGCTGACGCGGCCATCGCCAGCTTCTCGAGGCCTTCAACCAGCGGTCGGAGTTGCAGGGTATCGAGCGCTTCGCCGCTGGCAATGCGGGCCATGGCCAGTTCCAGGCGATCGATGGTCAACAGGATGGTTTCGGCAATTGCCTCGGAGAACAGCAGATTGCTGTTACGGACTCGGGCGAGAAGGGTTTCAATCGGGTGCACGATGGTCACCGCCAGGTCGACGTTGCACAGCGCCGCGTCACCCTTGATGTTGTGCAGCGCACGGAACAGGCTGCCGATCACTTCGCGCTCACCTGGCGCGTTTCGCAGGCGAGCAACATCACGTTCGATCGTCGGCGCGTGTTCGCGCAGCGCGTCAATGAAATCATCGAGTCCCTCGCGGTCGGTCACGACCGGAGCAGTAGGCATCCGTCTGTCCATGGTGCGTGCCTCCGAAATGGTATTGCAGTCGAGTTTACCGGAAAGCGACCCCTGCGGTTGCAGCGTAAGCGTCCAGCCCGACCGTCTATAAGCTAATGTGAAAGAACCCTCCTTGAAGACGCACAAAGCCCTGACCGGCACCGGTCATGCAAATGGGTTATTGTGAATCAAGCGGCTGCGCGGATGAAGCCGAAGCGAGTCAGAGCCTTGATCCAGCGAGAAGCGTTGCGCTGCACGGAAAGCTGCTCATAGTTGATGGCGGAATCCCGGTAGTGTTCGCCACGCTTGAGCATGAAGTAGATGGTGCGCAGCATTTTGTGAGCCAGAGCGACGATGGCCCGTTTGTAACCCCGGCGAACGATCAGCGCCTGGAACTTGGACTGGAACGCTGATTTGGTCCGGCTGGCGGCGTGAGCGAACTC
>DPSD01000223.1 GCA_003538495.1 Accumulibacter sp. | reverse complement strand
CCAACATTCCGCTTACCCGGCTTGTTCGGTGAAACTGTGCCTTTTACGGCCATGACGTAACTCCTGAAAAGACTCTACGTTCCAGTCGGCGTCAATGCACCCTCGCCGAGTGCATCTGCTGCTGCACGTACTGAAAAATCACCTCGGCCCGCTGCTCGATGTCGTCGCTGGAAAACCCTTCTGGCATCCCTTCGAGCAGTCGGTCAATGATCGCCGACTTCATTTGCGCCTGCGCCGAGGCGCGGTCGCGCAAGTCGCCCATCTCGTGGCGACGCTGCTCGACAGTAGCCATCAGTTGCCTCGCGAGCTGCTTGATCTTCTCCACCTCGCTTTTCTTGATGCTCGCCTTGTCCTTGCACAGAAGGTCATACACGGCCAGCTCTTTCTCGCTCGTGAAGCCTTCACGCACATAGCGTCGCTCCTCTTCATCGAGCAAATCGTGGACCCTCAGCAGGTCCGCGAAGACCCGCTCGATTTCGGCGGCATCCTTGTCACGGTTGTACTCGGCGATGATCTCCTGATAGCGTCGGTAGAGGTCAATACGGCTCGGGTTCTGAGCGAGCATCTGCTCAAGCCGCGCCTGAATCCTCTCCTGCAGCGTCAGGACGGTGGTGTTCTTGTAGGGTGACCTGGCGAACTCCGCGCGCAGGCGTTCAAAGTCGATGCCCGACAGGTCGTACTGCTTGTTCGGCGGCTGCTGGAACCCGTCCTTCGCGACGACCTCCAGCGCGCTGTCGATCAAGCCACGAATGTCCTGCATGATCGCGGTGATGTCGGCGTCGGATTTTGCTTTCTGCAGGAGATTGTAGATCGCCGAGATCGCCCTCTCTTGCGGCTCATACCTGAACAGGCCCGGATTCGGGAACAAGCCGCGGAAGCGGTCGGCCACGTCCTCGGCGAGTACCTGAAAGGTTTTCTTGCTCTCGGGCGACCTGCAAACGGCGTTCTGCGCGTCCAGCAAGGCCTGCCAGCTTTGCTCGCCTTTACCGGCGCTGCTCAGCACCGCGAGGTCGAAGCCGACGCAAGCGAGATGCGCCTGCGCCCTGTCGATGGCGTCCGCGTATTCGGCAAGGGCCTGCTCCTCGTCCAGCAGCGGATCGGCAGCGGCAGCGGCACCCTGATCGCCTTGCGCGAAAGTCGCCAGTGCCTTGCGCAGGCTCTTGAGGATGCCGTTGTAGTCGATGATCAGGCCGTTCTTCTTGTGTGGCGTGACGCGGTTGACGCGCGCAATCGCCTGCATCAGCGTGTGCCCCTTCATCGGCTTGTCCAGATACAGCGTGGCCAGCGATTTGACGTCAAAGCCGGTCAGCCACATGGCGCAAACCACGGCGACACGGAACGGGTGCCGGCCATCCTTGAAGCACTCGTCGACGTCCCTGCCGCCAATGCCTTTGGCGATCACCTCGCGGTACGGACGAACGTCGATACCCTCGGCAGCAAAGTCCTTGACCTCGTTCTGCTCGCCACTGAACACCGCGTGAATCTGCGTTTCGGCCATCCACGTCACCTGCTGGCGCAAGCGCTCGACGTAGGCGGTCTCCGGCTTTCCGGCCCTGGCGAAGATGGCCTCTTCTTCCTGCAGTTTGCCGCGCAGCGCCTGCAACTTCTCCTGCCACCCGAGCTTGATGCGCTGCGTCATCCTGACGCAGGTGATCTTGTCGATACACACCAGCAGCGCCTTGGCGTTGCCGCCGTACCTGGGGGCATGGCCAGCTAGCGTCGGCGGCTCCATCAGGCGCCAGCGCTGGTGGTAGTGCTCGACGAAGTCCGTGGCCACGTCGTTCAAGTGCGTCTCGGAGGTGAACACGGGGTACTCGCGCGCCAGCTCCCGGTACAGCTTTGCCTCCTGCTTCTCGCTCAATTCGCCATCCGCACGCGCGGCATCGATCCGTTCCGCGATCCGCTTGTTCAGCCCGGCGTCCACGATGTGCAGCTTCTCGCCGCGGTTCTCGTAGTACAGCGGCAAGGTCGCGCCATCCGCCACCGCCCGCTGGAAATCGTAGACCGACACATAGCGGCCGAAGACCTGCTCGGTAACGCTGCGCTCCGGGCCATCGATCAGCGGCGTGCCGGTGAAGCCGATGAAGCGGGCGCCGGCCAGCGCCATACGCATGTTCAGCGCCAAGCGTCCGTATTGCGTGCGATGCGCCTCGTCGGAAACGACGATGATGTCGCTGCGCTGGTTCCACGGTGCCGTCACCTGCCTGCGAAACTTGTGGATCAGACTGAAGACGTAGCGCCGGTTCTCGTCGCGCAACAGGCGTTCGAGCCCCTCGGCGCCGGTCGCCTTGTCACTTTTGTTGGTCGACACGCCGCAGCCGACGAAGGTGCGGTACAGCTGCTCGTCGAGCTCCCGGCGGTCGGTGAGCAGCACGAAGGTGTAGCCGGCCGAGACCTTGCGGTGCACCTTCTGGCAGAAGAAGACCATCGAATAGCTCTTGCCACTGCCCTGGGTGTGCCAGAAAACACCGAGCTTGCCGGCCAGCACGTCGCTATCGCCAGCCTGCAGCCTGGCAATCGCCCGGTTGACGCCAATGTACTGGTGGTTGCGCGCCACCACTTTCACCGTGCGCTCGTCGCTGCTGTCGAAGAGCGTGAAGTTCTCGACGATATCGAGCAGCGCGCTCTGGCTGCACGTGCCACGCAGCAAGATGGGCAGGATCGGCGTCAGCGGTGCCTCGTCGTGCCTGGGTGCCGTGTCGGGGTCGTCCTCGTTGAGCCGTTTCCAGCGGCAGAAGTGGTCCCAGCTACTGGTGATCGAGCCGAAGCGCGCGTCGAGCCCGTTCGAAACGATCACCAGCGCGTTGTAGTGGAAAAGCAGCGGGATGGTGTCCCGGTAGTCGCTGTAGTTGTCGTCGAACGCCGCCTGCAGGCCCTTGTCGTGGCGCTTCAGTTCGATGAACAGCAGCGGCAGGCCGTTGACAAAGCCGACCAGATCGCAGCGCCGCCGAAACGGACCACTGTGCACCCACAGCTCGCGCACCACCAGGAAGTCGTTGGCCTCGAGCGCGGTGAAGTCGATCACCCGCACATGCACGTCTTCGGCGGCGTTGCCGGCCGGCGACTTCAGCGTGACGCCATCGCGGATCAACCGCCACTTCGCCTCGTTGTGCTGCAGCAAGGTTTTGGCCGGATCGGCGTCGAGCAGTCGATCGCGGGCGACGGCGAGCTGCTCGCGACCCCGGCGTGTCGCCGCCAGCTTCGGATTCAGCCTGGCCAGCGCCTTGTCGAGTTCGTGCAACAGCACGACTTCGCTGGCATCCTTGCGACCGAGCAGCGAGTCGGGGCCAAAGGTCTCGGCGTTGAAAGCATAGACCGATCGCCAGCCGAGGTTCTCCGCGAACAGCCTGGCGGCGGGTTCCTGAACGTTGTTGTCTTCGGAGTAGTCGGCGCGGGGCATGCGGGGCTTTCTGTCGGGGGTGTCAGACCCGGATGGCGCCGGACATCAGTTTGGGGAGTAGTTCGCCGCGAGCTTCAAGCGCTTTGAGGTTCGCACGGGAGAGTGAGTCGACCTGCTGCATGATCGGTACCGCGAAAGCCGCATATTCCCGTACAAGCTCTTCCCCAGGGTACAAGACCGGCACTGACGCCAGGATAGCCGTATTCAGATTTGGCATCGTAGCGCCAACCGCGTTATTTTCGATCCAGCGACAGGTCTCTTTCTGCCCAAGATGCTGGAACAGCCAGGCTGGAGGAAGACGCTTCGCGTCGAACCGGATGCGCAAGCAACCCGTGCCGCACACATACCCCTCATGCGCTCCGGTTACCAATACTCGTTTCGTAACTTCTCCGCGCCGCGGAAAGACAATATCGCCAACACGCAGTTTGTGGCGAGAAAGTCGGTCCGCCACATGCTCCGGGATACGTGCGATCCTGGACAGGTCAATCTGATCGCCGCGAATATCTTGCGGCATCACCACGGGAACGCCTTCCTCTGAGTACTCATCCTTATGAAGCTGCGACCCAAACGGCCCAGTCTGCAAAGTACCGTCGAACTTGGCGCACAGTTCGCCCACCGTAGTGGTTTCCCAACCTTGGGGGAGCCCATCATTGCGCTTTACAAGTGCGCGCCCCGGAAAGCGATGGTCGACGAACCATTCGCGGTACAGTAGCCGCGCCGCTTCTTCGAGCAGCACAATACGTCGGCGATTGGTCTCAACCAGATCATCGAAAACACCGAGCGCCCGTGCGATTTCCTGTTGCACAGAAAGTGCCGGAAGCCGCACCTTGAACTCAGGAAACTTGGTCAAGGGGATCCGGTCCACGGTGGCTCCAAGTAGCGTGTTTGCGGCGATCTGCGTTCGCCACTCTGGAGAGAAGAAATAGTAGAACAAGTACCGGTCGTCTACCTTGGCCTTATCCGGCCTGATCAACGCTGTACGCCGACCAAGACAGCAGGACAAGCCTTCCGGTATCACCGCATAGCGATTCAAGGTAGCCTCGTAAGTAAACACGATGTCACCCACCTTGGGCTGAACCCGCTTGGTCCACCTTGCGACATCTGCGTGCGCAACCCACCGCGCTTCGGTGAGGGTCAAGGCGCCGGACTCCGTAATATTGCTTATGCCCAGGAAGACGGCTGCCCCGTCTTCGTGCAATGCTGGCGTCGCATGTGGGCCATCAAAGAGGCCCAAGGATATATCTCGAATCGCGACAAGTTTATGAGTCATTGTGCGGTATCGAGAAGCGTCTGCTGGATCTTGGCCGCCAGGATCGTCGCGGAGTGATTTAGCGCGCCGAGTTCAGCATGTATCTCCAACATCCGCGCACGAAAGCGCTCGCCATCATCGTCGTCCAGGATGGCCGCGGCCGAACCGACGTACCGCCCCGGCGTCAGTGACCAATCATTCGCCGCAATCTCCGCCTGTGTCACAGCCTTGCACAAGCCCGGCACGTCGTCGTACCAGCCGTTCGGGAAGCGGCCGAGCAGCCAATGCCCCTGCGCGGTGAAGTAGCTGGCGCGCTTGCAGGCCTCGACGGCCAGATCGCGCACCGTGGGCTTCTCGCGCTTCTTGACGTCGCGATGCAACAGCGCCTTCCGGACTTCGCGCGCCGTTTCGCCGACGAAGCCCGGCCACTGGCGGGCGCGCAGCTGTTTCTCGGCGGTCTCCAGCAGCTTGAGCCAGGCCTTGTGGCGCGCTTCCAGCGCGGCCAGCGCGGCTTTCACTGGCGGATTGACGGCTTCGATTCTTGCTTGCAGCGCCTCGCGCGCTGCGAAACTGCTGCCCGGACCACAACTCCGGATTTCGGGCAACAGCGCCCCGGCCGCGTCGATCGCCGCCTGCAAAGCGCCTTGCCACGCGTCGGCCTGTGCCTGCAGCCTGGCCAATTCTTCGCGGAAGCCCGCCAGCACGTCGTCGGTCAAGCCATGCTCTTCGCCGAGGTTGTCCCGCAGCGCCGCTACCACGGCGGCATCGTCTGTCTTCTTGCCGAGATCGGTCAGCACGTCGGCCAGCGCGCCGACCGCGCCGGTGTCCGCAGCCAGGCGCGCAGGCATCGCCGCCAGCCAGTCGCCGACTTCCGCCTGGTAGCGCCCCAATAACTCGACGAATTTCTCGTTCTCGCCACGGTACAGCCAGGTGATCGCGCTCAGGTTCGCCAGTTGCTCGTCGGTGAAGATATGCGACCGAGCCGAGACCACGGTGTAGACATTGCGCGCGTCGATCATCAACACGCTGTCGAGCAGGTCGGCCGGCTTGCCGCGATCGAAGAACCACAGGGTGCACGGCAGGCTGCGCGTGTAGAAAAACTTGCTGCCGATCGAGATCATCACGTCGACGTGGCCCGATTCGACGAGTTTCTGGCGGATCTCCTTGTCCTTGTTGCCGGCGTCGGAGGCGCTCGCGGCCATCACGAAGCCGGCGCGGCCGCGATCGTTGAGATAGCTGTAGAAGTATTGAATCCACAGGCTGTTGGCGTTGGAAATGCTCTCGCCGGGTTCTTTCTTCCTGCTTTTGCTGGTCGTTCCCGGCAGGCCGAAAGGCAGGCGGCCGGTCTGCTGTTCGCCGACCTGGCTCTTGATTTTGGCGACCTGCACGCCGTCCACGTTGAACGGCGGATTGGCCATCACGAAGTCGCAGCTGCCGAGCAACTGGTGATGATCTTCGTAGAAGGTATTGCCGATGCGGATGTTGCCCTCCAGTCCATGCACCGCGAGGTTCATGCGCGCGAGCTTGCTGTTGAGGTCGGCCTTCTCCTGACCGTAGAAGGTGATGTCGACCTCGTGCGTGCTCTTGTGGCGTACGTCTTCGATGAAGTGGCCGGTCTGCACGAACATTCCCGCCGAGCCGCAGGCCGGGTCGAGGACGATGCCGTGGTCGGGTTCGATGACGTTGACGATCATGCGCACCAGACTGGGCGGCGTGAAGAACTCGCCACCCTCCTGTGCGCCGCTCTGCGCGAACTGGTTCAGGAAGTACTCGTAGATGCGACCGAAAACGTCGCCCCTGGCGCTGGCCAGCTGCGGACTGTTGAAAATCTTGAGCAGTTCGGCCAGCAGCTCACGTTCCAGGCCCAGGTAATCCTTCGGCAGTGCGCCGGCCAGCAGCTTGTTGCCGTTCTGGTCGGTGACCGACTCCTCGATGGCGACCATCGCGTCGCGAATCGCCTCGCCGACGTTGGTGCCGGCCGGCAGCGAAGCGAGATGGTCGTAACGCGCCGTCTCGGGCAGGTAAATCGCCGCCTTGCCTTGAAAACCCAGTTTGACGCGCTCCTCGCGCAGTGCGCCGCTGGCGCGGGCGGGAATGCTCTTCTCGACTGCGGGCAGCAGCGCGTTGAAGCGCGTCGTCGCGTGCCGCAGGAAGATCAGACCGAGGACGGGCATCGCGTATTCGCTGGCGGTCAGCCGCGAGTTGGCGCGCAGCTGGTCAGCCGCCTCCCACAGATCGTCCTCAAGCTGTTTGAGTTGCTCGTAGTCGTGCATTGGCTTGGTGGCTATCCCGGAAACCTGTCGCCATGGCGCCGGGAGCAGGCCGCGCTCAGCGTTGCCATAGCGATTCAAAATCGAATGAGAGCTGTCGATGGTGGCGGATCGACAACAGGTAAACCATCGTATCGAAGCGCGCATAGAGCAGCAGGTAGTCCGGCAGAACGTACTCGCGAAGCTCGCCGCCTTCGCCAATCGCCCCGAGCTTCTGCTGCAAGGAGGCCATGCCGTTACTCACTTCGACCGAGCGCGCTGGCCGATCGAGAAACAGCCGCCCGATGTCGGGGAAGCGCTCCAGGTTCGGAATGACGGTATCCATCAGTTCGTCGAGCAGGGCGTCGAATGCCTGCGGAGCCGCAGCATCGAGCAGAAAGCGCTCGATCGCTTCGAGATTGCTCTCAAAGTTCGCGGTGAATTTGATGCCGACCCGCACCGTCGCGGTTCAGCCGCCAGACGATGCCGCACGACGGCGCTTGATGGCCTGCAGGGAAGAGCGCGCCTCCTTCACCCGACCAGCCGCCACGTCGTCGAGTCCTCTCGCGGCATCGTCGATCAGCAGCAGGTGGATGTGCTCACGCTCCAGCTGGTGATAGTAATCCAGGCGCTTGGCATCGATGATCGCAATGTAGCTTTCGCCGTTCTTGGTAACGATCTTCTCGGCGCCGGCTTTGACTTGCTCGGCGAGCTCCGAGAGCGTCGCGCGTGCCTGCGAGAGAGAGATCACATCACTGA